>DATHSX010000377.1:0-5875 GCA_035463935.1 Acidimicrobiia bacterium
GGAACGCGACGACACCCGCTCCGCCGTTACCGGCCCTCAGATGGACTCTGACCCGGTCGACGAACACCGTGCGCCTCCGGTCCCACCGCAGCTAGACAAGGCCGAGGCCCGTCTCAGCCCGGAAGGACGCTGACCTGGCGACGATTGTTGCGAGTGCCGTACTTGACCATGCCCGGGGACAGGGCGAAGAGGGTGTCGTCGTTGCCCCGCCCCACGTTGTCTCCGGGGTGGATGCGGGTGCCCCGCTGACGCACCAGGATGGTGCCGGCGTTCACCGTCTGGCCGTCGAACACCTTGGGGCCTAGTCGCTTGGCATGGGAATCGCGGCCGTTCTTGGAGGAACCGCCTGCCTTGGTCTTGGACATTTCAGTCCTCCTCGGTCTGCTTGGCTGACTTCTTGGACTTTGCCTTCGGGAGATCGATCGAGGTAACCCGGATTTGGGTGTACTTCTGTCGATGCCCCATATGACGCCGGTATCCGGTCTTGTTCTTGTACTTGAAGATGTCGACCTTGTCGCCCTTTGTTTCTCCAAGGACTTCGGCGACCACTTTCGCGTCGGCGAGGGTTTCCCGATCCGACACGGTCTTGCCGTCTTCTCCCACCACCAGGAGCGGGGTAAAAGTCAAAGACTCGGCGCCCTGCTTGATGCGCTCGACTTCGATGACGTCTCCGGTCTTGACTTTGGCCTGCTTACCGCCGGCCCGGATGATGGCGTACATGGTCAAACCTCGGGGGAAAGGGTGAGGGAAGGATTATACCGTTCCCGCCAGCTCCCCGATTCCGCGGCGCAGAGCAGCGGGTGCCCGCTAGTCGACCTCTTCGTCGCCGAGGATAGAACCCACCGGAATGCCGTGGGTGGCCGCCTCCTCATGGAGGATGACACCCCGGCCGGCACAAACCGTGCAGGGTTCGGAGAAGCTCTCCAGCAGACCGGCCGAGACGTTCTTGCGGGTCATCTCCACCAACCCCAAATGCGAGACGTCGAAAACCTGGGTGCGGGTCTTGTCTTTGGCCAGCGTCTCCCGCAGCCGGCGGAGAACCTTGTTCTGGTTGAACTCGGTTTCCATATCGATGAAATCAATCACGATGATTCCACCGATGTCACGCAGGCGCAGCTGCCGGCCGATCTCCTCGGCCGCCTCCAGATTGTTCTGTAGGACCGTTTCCTCGAGACTCGAGGAACCGACGAACCGCCCGGTATTGACATCGATCACCGTCAAAGCCTCCGTCCGGTCGATCACCAGATGGCCACCCGAGGGCAGATAGACCCTCCGGTCGAGCGCCTTGCGTAACTGATCCTCGACGTGGTAACGCTCGAAGAGGGGCAACTCCTCGTCGTACAGAGTCACCTTGGACACCAGGTCGGGGGCCGTGGCTCGCAAGTAGGCGCACACCTGCTCATAGGCCTCGGAGCTGTCGATGAGCAGGCGACGGAAGTCGGCCGTGAAGTGCTCCCGGATAACCCGGATGAGCAGGTCCGGCTCCTCGTAGACCCGCCGGGGAGCCCCGCCTCCTTCCGAGTCCTGGCTGATCTGATGCCAACTCTTGACCAGTCGGTCGATGTCGGCGGCAATCTCCTCCGCCGAAGCGTGCATAGCCGCGGTCCTGACAATGACCCCAAATCCCTCGGGTTTGACCTGGGCGAGCACTTCGCGCAGCCGGATCCGCTCCCCGTCGGGGAGGCGGCGAGAGATGCCCTGGCTGTCGGAGTCGGGCACCAGCACCAGATAGCGGCCCGCCAGGGAGGGAAGACCGGTCAGCCTGGCTCCCTTGGCACCCATGGCGTCCTTGGACACTTGCACCACGATCTCCTGGCCCTCCCCCAGGGCCTCCTCGATCCGGGGCTGGCGATTCCCGAACTTCTTGGGGTCGACTTTGATGTCGGCCGCGTAGACCACACCGTTCTTGGCCGCGCCAAAGTCGACAAAGGCAGCTTCCATTCCCGGCAAGACGTTGCGCACCTTGCCGAGATAGATGTTGCCGACCAACGAGGCCCGCTCCTGGCCGGCTACGTAGTGCTCGACCAGCACCGGCCCTTCGAGCACCACCACCTGGGTCTGGTGGGGTAGGACCCTGACCAGCATCTGTTTACGGCCGACTTCGGCCGGGATGATGATCTCGTCTTCGGAGGGCCGCTCGCGGCCCCGCGTGGTCTGGACGCCCCCCCGATCGACCCTGCCTCGCTCCTCCCTCCGGTCTCTGCTGGGGCGAGCGGGCTTGGCTGGGCGGCCGCGCTCTTTGGGTTTTTCAGCGGTCCGGCCAACCTCGGTGACCCGTCTGACCTCGACCGTCTGCCCACCGATCCGAAGGGACTTTCTTTCCTCGGTGACATCGGCGGATCCCCGCCTGATCACCTCTGGTTCCTTTTTGCGAAACCATGCCATCTACCAAAACTCCTGCTTCCTCGAAAGACGGCCCAGGCCGGAATTGGGCGTTCCTGGCACCCGACGGCATGGACCCGGTAAAAGCCGGAGCGGGCCACAGCAGGTCGCCTCCGGAACCATGCCCGGACAGACGACCGATCCTGGTTGCTGGAGGCAAACGCTCACCGCGCCGGCTAGAGAACCGAAAACACCGCTGCTAGAGCGGCAAAATCAAGGTTAGCAGGGCGCCGTAAGTCCCCGGGGCCCTCCACCGAGCCTGGTCAAGCGTCGCTCAGCGTTAAGGCCGTCTGTTCGGCCTCCTCCGGGTCGTAGCAGGTCCGGCACCGGGCCTCATAGGCGCCGAGGGCGCCCAGCACTACCCGATCGTCGGACCGGACGATGCGCTGGGTGAAGAGACCGGGTCCCCCGCATCGGTGACAGACCGCCAGCATCTTGGTCACGAACTCCGCCCGCCCGCACAAGGTCGGAATTGGTTCGAACGGACGGCGCAGATAGTCGGTATCGAGGCCGGCCACGATCACCTGCTTGCCTGCCCGGGCCAGCCGCTCGGCGACATCGACAAGACCCTGGTCGAAGAACTGCCCCTCATCCACCCCTACCACCACCGTGGCGTCGTCGATCGCCCTCAGCAGGTCCTCCGACCCCCCGACCGGTATCGCCTCCACGGTCAACCGGGAGTGGGACACCACCCGGGTCTCGGCATAGCGGTTATCGAGGGCCGGTTTGAAAGTCTGGACAGGTAGCCGTGCGATCTGAGAGCGGGTCACCCGGCGGATCAGCTCTTCGCTCTTGCCCGAGAACATCGGACCGCATATCACTTCAAGCCAACCGGCCGACGGGTGACGAAACATGGAGCCCGGGACAGTACTGGGACCGGTCCCCGTCCGGTCAACCTTCCTTGGGCACCGGAGACCGGCGCAGCCAGATCGAGTTGGCAATGCCCAGGGCGATAGCAAAGTTGAGAAAGGAAGAACCGCCGGCGCTCAAGAAGGGGAGGGGCAATCCGGTCACCGGCATGATTCCGATCGTCATCCCGATGTTGACGAAGACGTGGAATACGAAGATGGCGGCAAAGCCAAGGGCGACCAGTGCCCCGAACCGATCACGGGCGTTGGCGGCTATCACCAGCAGCCGCCAGACGAGCACCAGATAGGCGGTGATGACGAGGATCCCTCCGACGAACCCGAGCTGTTCGCCGACGGCGGTGAAGATGAAGTCGGTCCCCTGCTCAGGGACATACTGGAAGTTGGTCTGCTCGCCCTCGAAGAGGCCCTTGCCGGTGAGTTGGCCCGAGCCGACCGCCAACTTGCTCTGTCTCAGATTCCAGCCGATCCCGGTGGGGTCGATCGTGGGATCCATCAAGACCCGGAGGCGGTCGACCTGGTAGTCGCGTAACAGGCCGAACTGGAAGATGACCAGCAAGACGGCCACACCCAGGCCGGCCAGCACCAGAATCTGGCGGCCGCTGATCCCTGCCCCGAAGAGCATCACGATGGTGAGGAAGGCGAACACAAGCATCGTGCCGAGGTCGGGCTGGAAGAAGATCAGAACGCTCGGAAGCACCATTACTCCCAGCGCCCGCACGATGCGGCCCCAGCCCAGCCGTACCTGCGGCCGTCCCAGCACCGCCGCCAGGGCCAGGACACAGGCGGTCTTGGAGAACTCCGAGGGTTGCAGCTGGAAGAACCCCAGATCGAACCACCGTTGAGCCCCCTTTACCGCCGGAAACAGGAAGACCACGGACAGCAGAGTGAGCATCCCGACATAGATCAGGTGGACGACGTTGCTCAATTCGCGGTAGTCGATGAAAGACAGGACCGCGAAGAGGATCAGCCCCGCCGCCACAAAGATCATCTGCCGCTCCATCGAGAACGAAGCCGGAAGGTTGTTCCGTTCCAGGCCGACTCGGGTGGCCGAGTAGATCATCAGCAGCCCGAACAGTGACAGAATGAGAGTGGTGACGAACAGCACCCGGTCGGGGGTGTTGCGGCGCCGGTCGGTGACAGCCGGTGGGGCGTCGGGGCGGGCAACCAGAGTCATCAGTCGGCTGCGGCTCCCTCTTCGATCGGGGTGGGCTGCTCCCCCATCAGGTACTGCATGATATGGCGGGCGACCGGAGCCGCCACCCTTCCGCCACTTCCCCCCTCATCGATGAGGACCACCACCACCCAGCGGGGAGAATCGATCGGTCCCACGCCGACGAACCAGGCATGGTTGTCGTTGTTGGCAATGGTCTGGCCGGTGCCGGTCTTGCCCCCTACCCGTGCGAGGGAGGCTCCGAAGTCGGAGAAGGCTGCCGAAGCGGTCCCCCGGGTCACCACCCGATTCAGGTCGATCAGGAGCGAGTTGACGGTGTTGGAGTCGAGGGCCACCTGGCGGACCAGCTCGCGCTCCGCCTGGTACAGCGTGCTCCCGTCCCGGGTCAAGACGGCGCCGACGACATGCGGTTTGTAGATGTAACCCCCATTGATGATGGCCCCATATCCCTGCGCTACCTGGAGGGGCGTGGCGGTCAGCTCACCCTGCCCGATCGCCAGGTTCATGAGGTCGCCGCCGAGGAACGGTCCCTCGGGCAGTTCGAGACGCGCGGGTTCCAGCCGAGGAGGGGCATCGGGATTCTCGACCTGGAACTGCTTCCACTGCTCGAAGAGGGCTCGATCGGGCACGATTCCCCCTGCTTCACCGGTCAGGTCAACCCCGGTGGCGGAGCCAAAGCCGAACCTTCGTGCCCAGTCCTGGATCACGCTCTCCTGCTCCGTGAGCTTGAAAGCCCGCCAGGTGCCGAGGGCGACGGACCAGAAGTAAATGTTGCACGACTGTTCGAGGGCTGCATGGAGGTCGAGCCAGCCCTTATCCCCGGTGTACCAATCGTGGAATATCTGCTGGCTGCCTTCCTCGAAGCCCGGGAGCCGCAGTGTTCCGTTGCAGTGGATCTTCCCCGACGAAGGATCGAGGTTCTCCACCGCCAGGGGGAGCCCTTCCTCGGTGGCCGCCACGTAGGTGACCACCTTGAAGGTGGAGGCGGGCGGGTAGAGACCAGAGACGGCCAGGTTGTTGAAGGCCTGAGCGTCGTTGAGCGCCTGAAAGGTTTGGACGTCGACGCCGGAGATGAACAGCGAGGGGTCGAAATCGGGCACAGAGGCCAGTGCGAGGATCTCACCATTGGTGATGTCGAGCACCACCGCGGCCGCTTTGGTGGCGTCGTGATTAACCTCCTCCCCCGCGGCGCGGTCGGCGTCCTTGACCGAGTTGGCGAGAACCACCCCGCCTTCGAGTGCTTGCTCCACGATTTCCTGCAGCCGGAGATCGAGGGTGAGCTGGACCGTGGCGCCCTGCACGGAAGCGACCGGTAGGCTTTCCTCGATTACCTCGGATTGTCGATTCAGCCGGAGTTCGCTGAAGCCCGCTTGCCCTTGGAGGACTGCGTCGTAAACCCGTTCCACCCCGAGTTTTCCGATGCGGAGGTTGGGATCGAGGTCAGGCCTCTCCT
>DATHSX010000378.1:0-4835 GCA_035463935.1 Acidimicrobiia bacterium
GGCCACTTCCATCCCTGATCGCCCCAGTTCTAGGTGGTCGAAAACGCCTCCAGGGCCCGTTGGAGACGTAGGCGCGCCTCGATGGCGATAGGCTCCAGAGCGGGGTTGGCCGTGACCTCCGCCATCATCGCCGGTTCCAGAACCTCGACGATCGTGACGTCGCCGTTCCGCCGTAACACGACATTGCAGGGCAGCAGCAGGCCCACGCTCTGCTCCGCCACCAGGGCCTGGTGAGCCAGATGAGGGTTACAGGCGCCCAGGATCCGATAGGGCGGCCACTCCACTCCCAGCTTTGCTTTCAAAGTGGCGGCAACATCAATCTCAGTGAGGATGCCGAAGCCCTCGCCCGCCAGGGCCTCCCGAAGGCGCTGGTCGGCCTCCTCCATCGACAGGTCGGTGGCGATCCCGAATCCATAGGCGAGCGCTGACATGCGAATTCTCCTTCGCTGGTCCGGAACTAAACGAATCCTCCACCCGAGTCCGAGAAGGTGAACGGACGGCTCACCAGAGCCCGAATGGCCGTTACCCATTATCAAGGCTGTGGCAACCTATCTGGCCACGCCCTCGTGGTGCCGGGCTAGTCATTGCTCGGGCTGGAACTCAGAGGCGCCCTCGAATTGGGACATTGTTCCCTAGTTCTCTCCCCTGACATCGCTGATGATCGGACCATGCCAAGAGGCGTGGTCCTATGGTTTGAGGCAGTGAGCGGCGAAGGGAGAATTCGCCGAGACGGACGTGAATATCCCGTGGAAAGCACCGACATCGAACCAGCCGCCCGTGTTCCCTTCGCCCGGGTTCATTTCGATATCAAACGCCAAGACGGGATCGAACGGGCCGTGAAGGTGACCCTCCGCCGAGGTAGCCGGGTTTCGCCCCAACAACACCGATTCGGGGATCTGGCGGGCGCCCACCATGCCGATGAGAAGGGTCATCATCCGTTGACGGACGACCACCCGGGCAGTGACTGGTCTTTCGAGGGCCACCCGGTCGAGCTCATCGAAGAGTGGGCACATCTGGTCAACTGCGGGGAGCTGTGGACCCTTCGTCTGTTGTATGCGCCCGAGGCCGTGCTCCACGTTGGCCCGGAGCAGGTATTGGGACGGGACGCTGTCATCAACCGACTGAGGGACGAATTCTCGGGACCGGCACCTCAGGCGAATGCGGTTCATGACCGTGACGGCGTCATCAGCGTCGAAGTGAGTGTGGGAGACCGGAACCTATGCCTCGACTTCAAAGTGGCCCATGGTCGGGTGGTTGAGCAGTGGATGTGACGGGAGCCCTGACGACCGCCTCGGGTTCTAACCAAGCGACCAGGCGAGACTGAGCCTCGGCCTTCGATCCTCGCTCGACACGTCACATTGGCGATCAACGACTCATGTGATGGCTCGCTTACGCGGCACCGTGCCGCCACCTCTCCCTTGGGGCGGGGAGCAATGATGCCACCGTTGGGGAATGCCGATCACCGAACAGGTGTTTGATCTGGGTGAGTCAGGGACGAATGCGAAAGGGAACTTTGAATACCCGTCTTGTCGACGACCGGGGCCTGATGGCGGATGCCCTCAGTCAGTATCTCGACGGCATCGCCCGCTTCGATTTGCTCACCGCCGGGGACGAGGTCCGGTTGGCTCAAGCCATGGAGGCGGGCTCTCAAGCGCGACGCTGCTTGGAGGCGGGGACCGTGGCAGGGACGTCCGAACGGGCGCGCCTGGAGGGTACGGTTCGTGAGGGGCTCCGCGCCCGCAAGGAGTTCATTGAAGCGAATCTCCGCCTGGTCGTGGCCAACGCCCGTCGCTATGCCGGGGGAAACGTAGACATGCTCGACCTCATCGAGGAGGGAAACCTCGGGCTGATCACGGCAGTCGAGAAGTTCGACTGGCGCAAGGGGTTCAAGTTCTCGACCTACGCCACCTGGTGGATCCGTCAGGCCATGCAGCGGGCTCACGCCAATCTCGGTGATTCGATCCGCATTCCGGCGGGCGTGTTCGAGATACTGCCGGCCGTCCGCACGGCAGCCGAAGAGCTCGGGACCAAGCTCGGCCGCACCGCCACGGCGGAGGAGATCGCCGCGCAGACGGGAGTCGCCACCAGCGACGTGGTGAAGGCGCTGTCGATCGCCACCACCGTGGCCCTTGAGTCTCCGGTCGGCGAGGATGGGGCGTCGCTGGGAGATTTCCTTGCTGACGACGACGCTCTCGATCCTGCTGTCGAAGCGGAATTCAGCATCGTCGGAGCCGCGGTTCGAGACGGCTTGGCCGGACTGCCGGAAATGCATCGTCGTGTACTCGAACTTCGCTTCGGGTTCCTCGCCGGTCCGCCTGCGACAATCGCCCACATCTCCGAAGTCACTGGCATCCCCGAGCATCAGGTTCCGGCCCTCATGGCCGAGGCGCTCAGGACACTCGGCCAGCGGCTCGCAACGGTGGAGGAAATGCGGGCTGCCTGAAGCTCGGTCTGCGCCGTTCGTCCTCCATGCTCGCGCCAATCCTCTTCAGACGTCGAAATAGACCCGGCCGTACCACCCGTCGTCTCGCTTTTCGACCACCAGGTCGTGATACGTCACCGCCTTGATCGGCGGCCCGACCGACTCGACGGCGCCCGCCGGAACGCCGCCTGCCTTCACCCTCACCGCGATAGCGTCGGGCTCCTTCACCACCTCAAAGGCGCAGAAGACCAGGTCTTCGACCTCGGAGTGATAGAGCAGGCCCGAGAGCGTATCCACCGCCAGGTCCTCTACGGTGGGTGCCTCCACCCTCAGCTCTACCCATCGCCCGGCGGCCCCTGGCTCGACCGGGGCAATTAGCCCGAACATCCCCGCCGCCAGCTCACGGATGAGAGCAGCCATCGAGTCTGCCGTGGCCTCGATCCCGGTATCTGCGGTGTGAGAGAGCACGCGGTATGGCATAGGACTGATTGTGCCGTCGCCTTTTCGACGGCCGGCAGCTCGCAGCCATGGGTGGACATGTCCTGGTCGAATCCCGAGGTCAGTTCCGTTGAATAACCCCGGTTTCGGCTGCACCGGCCAGGCCGCGCCCCTGGGAATTCATCCTTTGACTACCCCGATCGGGCGCAGCATGGCGACCTTGGCGGCCAGCCCGGCCCGGTGGCACACCTCGGCTACCAGGTGCACGTCCTTATAGGCGTAGGGCGCTTCTTCGGCCAGGAGCTTGACGGAGCCAGGGCTCACAGCGATCCCTGCTGCCTCCAGCTGGTCCTTCACCTCGCTGCCGCGCTGACGTCGAAGAGCGGCGTGCCGGCTCATCACCCGCCCCGCCCCATGGGCGGCCGAGCCGAACGCCGGATTCCCGTCCACCCCCCTCATCACCCAGGAGGCCGTACCCATGCTCCCCGGGATCAGCACGGGCTGTCCCACCGCTTGAAGATCCCCGGAAAGGTCAGGATGGCCGGGACCAAACGCCCGAGTCGCCCCCTTGCGGTGCACACACAACAGGCGAGGTTGGCCCGCAACGTCGTGGTACTCGAGCTTGGCCAGGTTGTGGGCAACGTCGTAGATCAGGCCCATCCTGGTGTCCTCAACCTTCACCCCGAAGGCGGTGGCGAACGCGCCGCGGGTTGCATGGGCGAGGATATGCCTGTTGGCCCAGGCGAAATTGGCAGCCGCCCCCATCGCTCCCAGATACGCCCTCCCCTCGACCGACCGCACCGGCACGCAGGCCAGCTGCCGATCGGGGACCTCGATGCGATGCCGGGCCATCGCCGCGCTCATCGTGCGGAGTTGGTCGGTGCAGGTCTGATGGCCAAGCCCCCGGCTCCCGCAGTGAATCATCACACAGACCATTCCCTCCGCCAGCCCGAAGGCTCGCGCCGCCTCCGAGTCGATGATCCGGTCCACAACCTGCACCTCGAGGAAGTGATTACCGGCACCCAACGAGCCCAGCTGACCGCCACCGCGCTTCCAGGCCAGATCCGACACCTCGTCGGGAGATGCTCCTTCAAACACACCCCCCTCTTCGCAGCGCTCCAGATCGGCCTCGAATCCATAGCCTGCCTCGAGCGCTGCCCGGGCACCGTCCCTAACCACCCGTTCCACCAGACTCGACTCGGCGATCGCGCCCTTGCCCAGGCCCCGCGGTATGCGCCGATCCAACTCGGACATCACCGCCAACCGGCGGCTCTCGAAATCGGACTCGGTGAACCGAGATGCCAATAGACGCACGCCACAACAGATGTCGAAGCCGACCCCGCCAGGAGATACCACCCCACCCGCTTCCACCTCGGTTGCAGCCACCCCCCCGATGGGGAACCCATACCCCCAATGGATGTCCGGCATCGCCATCGACGCAACCACGATGCCCGGGAGATGGGCGACATTGCGCACCTGCTGCAGGGTGTGGGCCACCGCGGCCTCCTCCAATAGCTCCTCCGAGGCGAACACCCACCCGGGAACCCTCATCGCCCCCTCCCGGGGAACCTCCCACAGCACGTCACTCCGACGCTTGAGGTGCTCCACGAATTGAAACTACGCCAGTCCCCATCGAAAGGGCCACTGCCCTAAGTCCCGAACCCGGGCGTCGGGCAAGCGACCGACACCTAGGACGGGGAGGCGGTCAGCAGCGAGGCGAGGTTGGCGGCCTGATCGGCATGAACGACCGCCAGCACCAGGTCGCCAGCCAGAAGGCGGGTGCCCGGCCCAACCGGCTCTAGTTCTCCGGCCCGGATCACCCCGACCAGGACGCAGCGGTCCGGCAATTCCAAATCGCCCACTGCCAACCCCACGAACGCAGCCCCGGGCTGAACCTCTTCTTCGATCAGCTCGTACTGACCGCGCCTCAGCTTGAGCAGGATCCTCATCTCGCCCAACGTGAGCTCCTCCAGGG
>DATHSX010000379.1:0-2159 GCA_035463935.1 Acidimicrobiia bacterium
GATTCGGTGTGATAGGGGGGCTGCGATCGCCGGCAGACCGCCCCCGGCTCCCTGGTCAGGTCGATGAGATCATGGACCGTGATCGTGTTCCCCCCCGCGACTCTCTTGCCCAGCAGCTCCGTGGCTTCAATAAGGCGAGCCTGGGACGACTCCTGCAGTTCCAGCGGACGGGGAGCCTCCAGTTTGCGGGCGTCCTCGTCCAGGCAATGGTTGGTGTGGACCAGGGGCTCGTGGCCGAGCGTCGTCACGGCCCGATAGCCGGGCATGGCCTCGACGTTGAGTCCGGAGCCGGCGCCGTCGAACAGCAGGTAGTTGTGGGCTCCGGCCAGGTTGGATTCGAGGAGCACCCCCAAGGCATCGTCGATCGATGTCTGGGCCAGGGCCCGACGCACCACAAACGGCCAAGTGACACCGATCCTGCCATTGGCAGCAGTCAGGTTGTTTATGCCGATCGCGATCCCCGCCTCGTTCAGACCGATCTGGCCCAGGCAACCGACCGTCGTGAAGATCAAGGCTCCTGGTCCGGAGTCGGGTTCCAAACGCAACAAGGTCACGTGCTCGGTGGCCGAGTCGTGCATGTCCCAGGTCTGGGCGAGGAAGCCGGCGCCGTCCGCCAAGTCGTCAGGCACCATCACGGCGGTGCAATCGTCCTCCTCCGCCAGCCCGGTGGCTCCCCCGGCGCGGACCACGTCGACGAAATCGGTGAAACCTCCGACGATCACTGCCTCGGCCGGGGTGATCCCGGCGGCGGCGGCGAGGGCCTCCATCTCCTCGTAGAGCGCGGCGTCGTACTCCAAATGGGCGGGGAGCATCCTCTCGGCCAGGGCCACGGCGTCTTCCCGGGTGGCCGGTCTTCCTGCCCAGGTGCCATTGGCCGACAGGCGCACCCTCTCGTCGGTGTAACGACGAATCTCATTGTGATAGGCGGCGCCATGAACCTCCCCCCGGTGGGCGGCCGCCCCCGTCAACAACAGTTCCCGGATCGGTCGACCCTTCAAGACACTCCCCCGAAGAACCGGGTCTTCGGTTCCAGATACTCGTACACGCCTTCGATCCCCGACTCCCGGCCAAGCCCCGACTGCTTCACGCCGCCAAACGGAGCCTCCGGGGTAGCGATGTACCAATCGTTGATTGCCACCATCCCGTAGTCGAGGCGCTCCGATACCCGCAAAGCGGTGTTCAGATCGGACGTGTGGATGTAGGCGGCCAGTCCGTACTCGGTGGCGTTGGCCATCGCGATTACGTCGTCCACCGAGGAGAAATCGACCACCGGCATGACCGGGCCAAAAGCCTCCTCCTCGTGGAGAGGGGTGCCCGGCTTGACATCGGTGACGACGGTCGGTTGATAGAAATAGCCCCGACCCTCGAGCCGGCTCCCCCCGGACCGCAATGTCCCCCCCTGCTCGACCGTCTCCTGTACCAGGCGCTCGACCCGATCCCGTTGGATGGCGTTGATCAGCGGCCCGACGGTCGTGGCGGGGTCGGCCCCGTCACCAACCACCTGCTTCTCCGCGGCGCTGACGGCCATCTCGGCGAATTCCTCCGTGACCTCTTCGTGGACGTAGAAGCGTTGGGGCGCAACGCACACCTGCCCGGCGTTGCGCACCTTGGCGGTTACCCCGTCGGCGGCGACCCGGGCCATGTCGCCGGCGTCCGGGAAGATGATTACCGGGGCGTTGCCGCCCATCTCCAGGGCCAGCCGGGTGACGGTGCGGGACGCGCCGTCCATGAGAAGCCGGCCCACGCGGGTGGATCCCGTGAAGCTGATCTTGCGGCACCGGCGGTCGTCCAAAAAGACCTGACCGATCGGGTGGGGCTCGCCATTGACCAGATTGACGACGCCGGCCGGTATGCCCGCCTCCTCCAGGCAGGCCATGATCAACATCGCCGACCGGGGCGTGTATTCGCTCGGCCGGGAGACCACCGTGCAACCCGCCGCCAGCGCTGAGCTAAGGGCGCGAGCCTGGTTGTAGACGGGGAAGTTCCAAGCGGTGATGAGCCCGACCACCCCGACCGGCCGGTAGGTGACATCGATGCGTCTGCTCGCCACCCGGGAAGGGATCCACCGTCCGTACAGGCGTTTGCTCTCCTCGGCCGCCCACAGGAAGTAGTTGGGACACGAAGTCCACTCGGCCCTGGCCTGCTCGATCGGCTTGCCC
>DATHSX010000380.1:0-4546 GCA_035463935.1 Acidimicrobiia bacterium
CCGCCGAGGACGGCCAGAATGGCCGCCGCCAGGATCAGGATGGAGCCGCCGGTGCGGACATCCGAGCGGATCGCCGAGAACCAGTCGGGCAGACCGGCAGGCCCGAAAGCGTTGTATTCGGGACCGACCAGAGCGCCCAGCAGAGCAAAGATGCCGGCCAAGACCAGCAGCCAGAGCCCGGATCCCATCCCGTGCTTGGCACCGTCGTACCGGGCTATGCGGCCCGCCACCCATCCACCGAAGACAAAGGCGAGAAACACAGCCACCAGAGCCACGAGCGCCCCGACTGCCGACAGCTCCAACAGCTCTCCCTCGAGATCAATGAGGTTGAGCTGGTAGTCGAGTTGGTTGGCTCCGGCGGCGACCAGGGCCCCGATGAAAGTCAAGAGCCCCAGGGCGGCAAACATCCCGGCGATCGATGCCCCGAGTTCGGCGCCACCGTAGCGCCGGGCCACCTCAATATTCCCTTGGGTGCGGTAATGAGCGACATCGCTCATCGGCTCTCCTTATGGTTGGGTTTGGCTGGTGGTACCCAACCGGGTTAAGCGTGAAACCGATATGACGCCGGGCGCGCGCCTTCTCCCGTGACTTTGGGACGCCAAAGGCGCTGGAGGGCGCAGCTTTGGCAGCGCACCCGCGGGGATTCAGACCGGTGGTGTAAGCCCCAGCCAGCCCCGGGATCGAAACGGCCTAGCGCCGGGCCCATTCTGTGAACCGGTCAACAGGCCAGGTGTTGACCACCTGTTCGGGGCCGGCGCCAGCCCGTCGTATTACTGATATCGCGTTCCCGATGTTCTCCAGTTCTCCCAGCCGGTGGGCATCGCTATTGGCGGCTAACAGCACTCCATTCGCCAGTGCCCGGCGAACCAGGCTCAACGACAGGTCGAGGCGATCGAGATGGCCGTTGACCTCGAGAGCGGTGCCGGTCCTGGCCGCGGCCGCCATCACCTGTTCCAGATCGAGGGAGATGGGGGGCCGGATGCCGATTCTTCGTCCTGTGAGGTGGCCGATCACCTTGACCCGGGGATGCTCGATCGCCCTGATCACCCGGTTGGTTTGTTCCTCCTCCCCCAAGCCGAAAAACGAATGGACGGCGGCCAGGCCAAGATCCAGCGCGTCCAGAGCCTCTTCCCCGTAATCGAGTGAACCGTCACGAGCGATGTTGAGCTCGGCACTGTGCAGAATCCCCACCTCCGTGTGCTGCTTCCTCAGCTTCTCGAGTTCGATGAGTTGGCGGGCGAGAGCCGCGGCATCCAACCCTCCAAAACGCAGCCCGATCGCATGGTCGGTGATCGCCAGGTAGGAGTAACCGCGAGTAGAGCAAGCTTCGACCAGGCCTTCCAGGGTTTGGTGCCCATCGGGTGACCAATCGCTGTGCAGATGGAGATCACCCCGGACGTCTGCAAAGCCGACCAAGCGGGCGGCGGCCCCGACCCGGCCTGCCGACAGCCGCTCCCGACCCCTCCCGCCCGGCTCCCCACCACCTTCTCCTGGCGTGGATCGACCGACGAGCAGCGGGATCGACTCGTGGATAGGAACCTCGACTTTCGACCCGTGGGCCAGGACCGGGCCGGGAGTAATGGCCGATTGGCTCAGGAAACGCTCGACCGGGGTGGGGTCTCCCGTTACTTCCAGGTCGAGCGCGGGCACCCACTCATCGAGCCTCCGGACCGCGCCGGCCGCCTCTGCCTGATATCCAGGGACGTGCAACCGCAGGTGAGCCTGCACCCTCGACAGCAGGCAAGTGGCTTCATGAATGGGCCGGCTGGTCATGTCCGGGCGACCGGACAGCACCTGTTCCCACAGCGCCGCCGTCGCCGGCCCCACCCCCGGTATCGCCGCCACCTGCCCGCCGCGTATGACCGTCAGAAGGTCGGCAAGGTGCTCAACGCCCAGATCGTGCTTGAGGACGCGCAGGCGCCGGGACGTCAGGCGCGGCAGGGAAGCCATCCGGACGGCCTCCCGGGGATAGAGGCCGCGAAGGCGCTCAACCTCGGCGAGCTCTCCGGTCAGGAGAAACTCTCTCGTCAGGCCGGCGATGGCCGGCCCTATCCCCGGCGTCGCCAGCAGTCTGCCGGGAGGTTCCCTCAGATCCGAAGAGAGGGAATCGAGGGACCAGACGGCGCGGCGGAAGGCGGAGGCTCGGAAGGAGGACCGGCCGCGGTTATCAGCTCTAGTCAGGTCGGAGAGAACCCATAGACGCGCCCCGAGTTGCTGTTTTAGGCTCGAGCGACTCAGCACAACCCTCCTGTTCCCGCAATACGTCCCGGTGCGATCATGGCCGGTGCGGTCATGGCCGGTGCGGCCATGGCCGGTGCGGTCATGGCCGGTGCGGTCATCGGCCAGCCCGGCACCAGCACCCGACCGCGCCACGGGAAGTGCCGAACCTCTCGGTTACCGGGCCTCTCGGGTACCCGGAAGCCGGTCCCCCAAACTGGTCCCCCATAACTGGTCCCCCATAACTAGCCGATTCGCCCCGGTTTGCGGTCCGAACAGCCGGGGTAACTCCCACCGTGCTCTTGTGGACACCCGGCTCAACAGACGTGCTCCCATTTCGCCAGTTGATAGACCTGGCCCAGAAAGCCGGACTCACCGTGGGCGCTGCCGAGTCGGTGACCGGTGGGCTCCTGGGCTACCTGTTGGTTCGCGAGCCGGGGGCCGGAGACGTCTTCAAGGGAACGCTGGTCACCTACCGGTCCGAAGTGAAATACGACCTCCTCGGTCTTCCCCCCGGTCCGGTGGTGTCCTCCCAAGCAGCCGCGGGGATGGCGGCGGCGGCCCGCCGTCTCCTCGGAGCCGATCTCGCACTGTCCCTCACGGGGGTGGCCGGCCCGGACGAGCAGGACGGCATGCCGGTGGGAACCGTCTTCGTGGCCCTGGCCGAGGCCAACCGCCCGACCATCCCGACCCGCCACTGCTTTGCCGGCAGCCCGGACCAGATCAGGTTGCAAGCAGCACGGCAGGCCAGCCTGAGAGCATTGGAGCGACTCCAGTCGGGCTGAGCATCCACCTTGCTCAGCGGGCGGCAACGCCCTCCTCGAGATGCAGCACTTCGGCCAATCCGCACAACTCGAGCAGCACCCGGAGCCGTGGGGGTACCACCAGGCGCAGAGTCACCCCCTCCTCGCTGAGGCGTTGGTGGGTGGTCACCAGCAAGCTGATTCCCACCGAATCCATAAACCCGACTCCGGTGAGATCGATCCTCAGATCGTTGGTTCCTTCGTTGCGCCGGGCCTGGATGTCATCACGGAGGGTGCCCGCCGAGGTCAGATCGAGGTCCCCCCGAACGACAATGGTGTCCGAGCGTTTCCCGCCCACGGGAGACGCCGGTGCAGAAGCGGCCCTAGCCGGCAACACCGATTCGGGATCCCAACGCAACGGCTCCAGACCCTGGTCGATCTGACGGCTGAACTCGCCGAGGAACCACTCCCGGAAAACCACGAGCTCAGCGGGCGTGGCCATCGTCAGGAGATGTTCGCCCTGGCGGCAGTACACGTCGACCTCGGCAAGCATCTCGGCGAGCTGGCGCGCCGCAGTGGCGGCCTCCGGTGGCACGATCAATTTGAGATCGACGAAGCGCTCCCCCCTGCCGGCGGCCTCCAGCATCCGATCCCACGTAGCCTCCTTCGCCCCGCCAAAGCGAGCGTCGAAGTCCTCCATCAAGGCAAACAGACGGTTAGGGATCGAGGTTTCCGGCTCGCTCGCCCGGATGATGTCGAACTCGCGTTGAATCGCCTCCTGGTGAGCGGAGGCGCGGCGCCACAGATCCACCGGCACTGCAAGAAGGGTTACCTCCGAGACTGCGGCGGGGGGCATCATGCCACCAGGGTCTGGCGGTCCAGCTCAAACCAGACCGTTTTGCCCGACTCCACAGGATCCACGCCCCACCGATCCGCCAGGGCCTGGACAATGAGCAGTCCCCGCCCGGTCGCGGCGGTCGGCTCGCGCCGTCTCAATCGGGGGAGGGTCTCGCTGCCGTCGATCACGGACACCCGGATTCGATTGTTCTGCAACTGCGCCTTCAGGGTCAGGGGAGTGCGGGCGTGCAACACCGCGTTGGTCACAACCTCCGAGACCAGGGTGGAAAGCTTGTGACGGGTGTCCTCGTCATCCACCCATCCCAGGTCGAGCACAAAGCGACGCGCCGCAGGCGCCGATTGGGGCTCGGGAGGCAGCGCTATCTCGGCTTCGTCTGATTGGCCAGGCGCGCCCGTATTGAGCGGCGGGGTCTTCTCATTGGCCAATCTTGACTCCTGACTCCCCCTGAGCGCAGTCTAGGGACCGAGCGCGTATTCGCGAGAACACCGGGAACTTGGGAACCGACGCCGCCAGCGGACTGGACAGGCAGATCCCCGCGTGTCCGGCCCGCGTGTCCGGCCGGTGCCACCCATCCGGGAGGCCAACCATCACGGGAAACCAACCCGCAAGGGACGGGCCGGTGAGCCCAACCCACGCCCTCTAGCGATCCGGACCGGAACTAAGCAGTCCCGAAGCCCAGGTCGGAGCTGGAAGCGCCTTGCGCGCCGTGGCGCCGCCCCAGACGGAG
>DATHSX010000381.1:0-2454 GCA_035463935.1 Acidimicrobiia bacterium
GACTCCTCGAGCAGCAAGGCTCGCATGGTCGAGGGCATGGAGCGATGGTAGGTACCCTGCCCTGGGGCCTGCGCTGTTGGCGTTCGCCAGCCATACTCACTCCCATCACTCCGGAGGGCAGCCTGGCTCGGCCGGGTTACCGCGAGCCCTGATCTCATCTTCTCCGTCCCACTTTCTGGCGTTGACGCGATGGCCCACCCATCGTCTGTGAGTCGAAGTCAAAAGCCCGTATCTTGCCGGCATGCCTCTGGCCCCCGCCGTAGAAACCCTGACCTGCTTCTCGTGCGCGAGAAGACAGGACCCTCACCAACTCAGCACCGTGTGCGAGGCGTGTGGTCTGCCCCTCCGGGTGGATCTGAGCCTGCCGCAAGGTCCCCCCGGTGACGTCATCGACCGCGCCATCTCCTCCCTGTGGCGCTATCGAGCGGTGCTCCCCATTGCTCTCCAGGACGCCGTAACACTGGCTGAGGGGTGGACCCCGCTCATCGCCGTCGATGCCCGGACGTGGATCAAAGACGAGGCGCGCAACCCGACCGGGTCGTTCAAGGCGAGGGGTATGACGATGGCAGTTTCGGCCGCCGCAGTCCTTGGCGCCGCGCGTCTGCTGGCTCCCTCGGCCGGGAATGCAGCCAGCGCCCTGGCCGCCTATGGCGCCGTCGCCGGGATCCCCGTGCTGGTGGCGATGCCCGCGGACACCCCAGAGGCGTTCGTTGCCGAGTGCAGACACTTCGGAGCCGAGGTCCAACTCGTCGAGGGGACCATTGCCGATGCAGGGCGGTGGCTGGCTCGGCACCGCGGCGAGAGAGATTTCGACGTCTCGACGCTCAAGGAACCGTACCGGGTGGAGGGTAAGAAGACGATGGGCTACGAGCTGTTCGAGCAATTTGACGGCCGCCTGCCCGATGTGGTCGTCTATCCCACCGGCGGTGGAACCGGCCTGGTCGGGATGTGGAAAGCATGGGACGAGATGGAGCGAATGGGCTGGATCGGCCCGGAGCGACCGCGGCTCGTCTCGGTTCAGGCGGCAGGGTGCGCCCCGATCGTGCGGGCGTTCGAGTCCGGTGCCGAGGTCACCGAAACCTGGGCTGATCCGCACACCACGGCCTATGGGTTGCGCGTGCCCGGTCCCATCGGCGGGTTCTTGTGCCTCCGGGCGATCAGGGCAACGAGGGGGACAGCCATCGCCATTGAGGAGAGCGAGTTGCACCTCCAGGCGGGAGCGCTGGCGGCGGCCAGCGGTATCGACGTCTGTCCCGAGGGAGGGGCGGCTTGGGCCGCCGCCAGGCGGCTGCGGGCCTCGGGGTGGATAACCGACCACGACCGGGTGGTGGTGTTCAACACCGGCACCGGGCTGAAATACCGTTGACGGCGGCTCGCCACGAACGCTCGGTTCCTTGGAGGGAAGGCCGCTCCTGTGCTCGCTGCCGTCCGGCTCCCGGGGGAGCCGGGGGTCGTAGCAGCGGCCCGGGGATTCCGGTGTCATCATTGCCGATAGCCGATGGGCGCTGAATACCTTGACGAAGCGAGGGGCCGATGCGGGTAGACGTTGAACAGGTAGAGGGCAGAAGATTTCGGATCCGGGCCCGAGGGGTCGAGGCCATCGTCGACGACACCCTCGAGAGCGGGGGGCCCGGCGATGGGTTTCGGCCCACCGAACTGGTACTTGGAGCGCTCGGCGCCTGCA
Source organism: Acidimicrobiia bacterium (assembly GCA_035463935.1). Taxonomy (GTDB): domain Bacteria; phylum Actinomycetota; class Acidimicrobiia; order Spongiisociales; family ZC4RG35; genus DATEEG01. The sequence goes on from DATHSX010000381.1 coordinate 1,685, forward strand.
TGGCCGGCACGATGTTGAACTTCGCCCGCAACCAGGGGATCCCGGTCAGCGCCATCACCCTCGCGGTCGAGGAGGAAACCGCCGAGCGCCCGCAGCGCATCGGCCGAATTCGCGTCGCCATGAGGGTCCGCGCCAGTTGCACCGGGCACCAGGTCGCGTCTCTGGAGCGGGTGGCGGCAGCCTGCAAGATCCACAACACGCTGGAACACGGACCGGAGATGAGCCTCGATTTCGCGGTGGACCGGTGAGCGGACTGGTCTCCCCGGACTGGCTGGAAGCAAGGTTGGGGGATCCTTCTTTGGTCATTCTCGAGGTCTCCTTTTACCTGCCTGACCGGGCTGCCTGGTTCACCGGCCACATCCCCGGTTCACGCTATGTCTGGTGGAAGCACCTGTGCTGGCATCCCACCGAGCGGCGATTTCCCGAACCCGCCGACATGGCCGCCAGGCTGGGCGCCCTGGGGGTGGGCGACGACCACACGCTGGTTCTGGTCGGGGACAGATTCCAGTTCGCCACTTATGCGTACTGGGTGATAACCATGGCCGGTCTGGAGGATCGGGCTGTGGTTCTCGACGGAGGCCACCGCACTTGGCAGGAACAGGGCCGCCCGATGACGGAAGAGAACCCTGACGACCCGATTCCCGCTGCGCTAACTCCGGGTCAAGCCGATTTCACCTTGCGGGTGGGCCGGGACGACGTGCTGGCTCATCTTCACGACCCTCGACGTCTGCTGGTCGATCTCCGCTCGGATGAGGAGTTCTGCGGCGACA
>DATHSX010000382.1:0-3436 GCA_035463935.1 Acidimicrobiia bacterium
TCGACGCCGATCCGGTGGGACGGAGTCTGTCCTGGCAGCGGCTCGGGATCGACTACCTGCACGTCGTGGATCTGGACGCCGCCATTCGCAAGGACTACCGCAATCGCGGCATCATCGACGAGATCCTGGCCACAGTCGGCCTTCCGGTGCAGGTGGCCGGAGGGGTGCGGTCCGAGCAGGAACTGGAGCGGCTGGTAAAGGCCGGAGCCTGGCGGGTGGTGATGGGCACCGCCGCCATCGAGAACCAGAACATGGTCTGGGAGGCGTGTCGCAACTTTCCCGATCACGTGGTGGTGGCCGTGGACGTGCTCCCTGACGGTGAGGTGGTGACCGGGGGGTGGACGGGGCACTCCGGCCGCTACCTGGAGGAGGTCCTGGTGGAGATGTCCTCGGCGGGGGCGGCGGCCTTTCTGATCGGCGAGGCCCGCCGCGATGCCCTCACCGAGCCGCCCGGCTTTGCGATCCTTGCCGACGCCCTGTCGACGGTGGCCGAACCCGTGATTGCCGCCGGGGGGGTGCGGGACCTGGGCGATCTCGCCACCCTGGTCCGGCTCCGGGTGGGGACCAGGCAGCTGGCCGGCGTCATCGTCGGTCGCGAGGTAACGGCGGGTCGGTTCACCATTGCCGAGGCTCGCAAGGTGATCACCGGGGAAGCCCCCAGCCGGGCGCCGGGCCGGGTCGATGGGTTCCGAACCCTATTGCGGGTTTCCGACTTCGCTCGCAGTGTCGAGTTCTACGAACGGGTCCTGGGATTTCGGCGGGTGACCGGGTGGTCTCGCGAAACCGGCGCGGGGGCTGTCCTCGAGGCGGGCGGAGGCAAGACCCTCGAGCTGCTCGGCCCACCGGCCAACACTTCGTGGCCCCATCCGGTGGGAACCGAGCTGGGGTTCTTCGTCGACGACATCCAGGCCTGGCACGACCACCTCGTTGCGTCCGGGGTGCCGGTGACGAGGGAGCTGCGGGTCGAGGCCTGGGGGGAGACGGTATTCGGGGTGGATGATCCCGATGGGGTGAGGATCTGGTTCGGACAGACCCGATGACTCCCTCCCTGCGGCAGCACGGCCCGGCTACACCTCCAGCTGCAGGCCGGTGATCCCCGGGATCAGCTCGAAGGGAAGCTCCGCCGCGGCCGCCTCCTGATGGAGTCGGCGCAGGGCGTCGTCGTCGTGGTCGGGATCGTGGTGAAAAGTCACCAGCCGCCGGGCCTCCACCTGTTCGGCGAAGAGCAGGGCCTGAGGGATGGACGGGTGGCCCCAGCCGATCCGCGCCAGGTACTCGTCTGGGGTGTACTGGAAGTCATGGATCAGCAGGTCGACGCCGTGGCAAAGGTCGTAGCCAGACGTCCACTCGGCCGGCTTGGGAAACTTCTGGGCCCCCAGCGCGGGTTCGTGGTCGGGAAGATATGCCAGGGTGGTCGAGTTGTCGCGAACCCGAAAACCAAGGGTGGGGCCGGGATGGCAGACGAGATCGGCCGTAACCTCGAAGCTGCCCACCTCATAGGTGCCCGGTCTGACGTCGTGGAACCGGAGGGCGGGCAGGTCGCGTACTCGCACCGGAAAGAGTGGTGGGGAGAGGTACCGGCCCAGCCGCTCGCTCAGGCTCATGGTCGAAGACGCCGGCCCCCAGAGATGGACCTCGACATCCGTGAACCAGAGGGCCCGGAAGAACCCCAACCCCTGCAGGTGGTCCATGTGCAGATGGGTGAGCAGCAGGTCGATCCGGGCGGGGCAGGGGTCGAGCCGCTGGTTCATGCGCGCCAGACCGGACCCGGCGTCGAGCACCAGGATCGAGCCGTCGTCCCCGTTGACCTCGACGCATGAGGTGTCGCCCCCGAAGTACATCGTTTCGGGGCCCGCCCGCCCCACCGAGCCCCGGGTGCCGTGCAAGGCTACGTTCAAGGGCGCTCCTCCCAGAAGGTGACCATGGCTCCCAGCTGACGGTTGCCTTCACCGATGATGGGGATGGCCGTGACCGCGATCACTCGCGACTTGTGATCTGCGGTGTGGATTCGCATCTGGCGGTGGGCGGGCATCTGCTTGCTGAGGGCGATCATCAGCGGCCGTTCCATATTCGGCAAGGGGGAGCCGTCCAGGTCGGAGATCTCGAAGATGTCGGCCAACTGCTCGGCCTCCAGTTCTCCGGTGTCCTCGAAGCGGAGCCCGATGATCCTCTCGGTCGGCTCGTTGAAGTACACCATGCGGCCACCGGCGTCGGTGATCCATACCGGGATGGCCATCAGGCTGGCCCATTGCTGAAGCAGGATGAGCTCGACCGGGTGCTGGGCCATCGTCAACCTCCGATGCGCACCGAGGCTAGAAGCTCTCAGCGGCGTACGCGGCGGCGGGCGCCTTCCCGCTGGTGCCTTCCTCAGCGAGCATCCATCCGCCGTTGCAGGAACTGGTTCCAGGTTTCACCCCCACCCCGGTTCGGGGTGAGGTTGGCCCCGGCCCGCAAGGCGGCGCCGACGATGCCGGGCCGGTTGTAGGCAATAACGCGGCGCCGGGAGCCGCTGGCGATCACACAGGAGCGAGCCAGTTCTCGGGCCTCGTAAGCGACCGGGCCTCCGACATCGGGCAACCGGCCGCCCGGCCCGGAGTCCACCGCGTCGACCAGGAGACGGGCGAGCTCACCCGGATCCATCACCTGGTACCGGGTGTGGGCGGGGACTGGCAGCCACGGGTTGCGGCTCGGCCGGGTGTACCAGTGCCAGATCAGCTGATGGAACTGGGTGGCCCTGATGATCGTCCACGGAAGCCGTCCTTTCATCACTCGCTCCTCGCACTGCGTCTTGGCCCGGTAGTACGGCGTGGGGACGAGGTCGCAACCGACGATCCCGGGATAGAGCAGATGCGTGTCATCGCCGGCGGCAGCACTGAGGCGGTCGATACCGGCCAGATCGACCGTGAGCGGCCGGCGGGAGTCAGTGGCGGAATGGATGATTGCCTCCACTCCCTCCACCGCTCTCTCCACCCCGGTTCCGGTGGTGACATCAACCTGGGGTCTTCCGACGGCACGCACCAGGTGGCCGCGCCCTTCCAGCTCACTGACCACCCTGCGGCCGAGGGTGCCGGTGGCGCCGGTGACCAGGACCCACACCGGATCGATCAGCTTCCCACCACGGTGCGGCTCTGCTCTCTCATGTACTGACGCAGATACCAGGGACCGCCGCCGCCGGTTCCCGACGTTCCCGACCCCTTCCATCCTCCGAATGACTGCACGTCGGGCCAGGCTCCGGTAGTGGCACCCGCCCGCCGGTTGACATAAGTCACGCCGGCCTCGATCTTCTCGAAGAACTGCTCGATCTCCTCTTGATCGCCGGAGAAAAGGCCGGCAGTGAGGCCGAAGTCGGTGTCGTTGGCCCTGGCGAGCGCCTCCTCGAGCGAGTCGACTGGCATCACCGCCAGGAAGGGGAGAAACAGTTCCTTGACCCAGATCC
>DATHSX010000383.1:0-2064 GCA_035463935.1 Acidimicrobiia bacterium
CAAGTAGATAGGAGAAGCAATGGACAGCAAGACTGTTCTTTACGCGGCCGTAGGAGCTCCCGTGGTCGTCGCCCGCAAGGTCGGCGATCGGGTAAGCGAGATACGAGCCAACCTGAACAAGGAAGCCTCGAGCCTGGGCAAGACCGCCAACAAGCGGATGACCGCGTGGGCGACCGAGGGTGAGAAGGTGGTTCACAAGATCACCGACGCCAAGATGGTCGATGAGTTGACGTCCAAAGTCGACTTCGATCAGGTCAGCACCCAGGTCAGCAAGCTGCGCGACCAACTCGAGGACATGCTCGTCACATGGCGGGCGTCCTTCCGCCCCGAGAAGCTCCCCACCGTCAAGATGGAGGCCTCGGCCAGTGGCGTGAAGGTCCAAGCCGTGCCGGCCGAGAAAGCTGCCCCCAAGGCAACTACCCGGAGGGCTGCGCCCAAGGCTACGGCCAAGAAGGCTGCCCCCAAGGCCACGGCCAAGAAGGCTGCCCCCAAGGCAGGCGCCAGGAAGGCTCCGGCGCGCAAGAGCGTCGCCGCCGCCAGCTGAGGCATCTTGGTTCAGGATCGAGGGCCCCCACCGGGGGGCCCTCGATTCATCCTCTAGGTTCTCACCAGCGGCTCGACCCCACCGGCCGCTTCTATCCACCCCGCCACCATGACCTCGGTGGGCAGCCGGCGCACCATGGACCTGCGCCCGTTGTGATCACCGAGCTTGGCGGTAAGGGCGGTGGCATTGCGTCTTCGAAGGTCCCGGATGGTCAGGACTCCGCAGGCCTCGAGCAACAGGGCGTACTCCGAACCGATTCCCTTCACCCGCATCAGGTCGGCTCGCTGCACCCAACGCATGATGGCATCGGCGTCGAGGCCGATCTCCTGGGCCAGTTGTTCCCGCCCCGAACGGGTGCCGGCTCTCTTCAGCAAGGACTCCGTCGTCCTGATCCCAGCCTTGCGGAGTCTGGTGGCGTCCTTCGGATCGATACCAGCAATCTCGTCGATACGAGCCACAGAGACCCTTCCCCTATCGTTCGCCGCTTGTGCAGGGCGGCGACTCTACCCAACGTGAACCGTCACTGCCGGGGCCGCAACTCCTCGACATCGGCCAGAGTATCGACGTCGCGCGGCGACCTCTGCTCGAACCACACTTCATGCACCCAATCGGGGTGCGCCTGGAGGAGGCGCTTCGCTCCCTCGTCGCCCTCGAGACTCATCAAGCGGGGCCACAGGGCCCTTTCCACGATCACCGGGTTTCCCCACGAGTACCGGTACTTGGGCACGACTGCCTGTCGCTTGGTGGCGCGTCGGGCGGCGAGAAGGGCTTCGACCACCTCGAAACCGATGTCCGGTTGGTCACCCAGGAAGATCGCCACGGCGTCTGCCCGGGAAAGCCGCAGCACCGCGTCCAGTCCCACCCGCAGTGACGAGGCCATCCCCTCCTCCCATTCCGGGTTCTCGATCACCGTGGTGCCCGTGAGATCCACCTCGTCGAGGATCTGCTCGATCGAGGCCCCCAGCACCACGAACAACTGGTCGAACGGCATCTGGCGGATCTGATCAAGCACGTGGTCCAGCAACGTGGTCCCGCCCCACGGGAGTAGCTGTTTGGGGCTTCCCAACCGGGTGGAACCCCCGGCGGCCAGGACCAACGCCGCGATCATCGGACTTGAACCTTATCGGTCAACTCAATCGGCGATCGCCAGAAGCGTCCCGACCAGCTCGAGCGGTTCATCAACGCGATGGCGCTTTGCGATCATCTCTCCCAGGATCGCCACCGCCGTTTCTGCCGGAGTCTCCGCTCCGATCCGCAAACCTATCGGCCCATGGATCCGGTCGATCTGGGCGGGCGTGAACCCCTCGTCGAGGAGCCGCTCCCGGCGACGCTGGGCCGTGCGACTACTCCCCATTGCTCCGATATAGGGCACCGGCGTGGGAAGGACCTTCGGCCACAACGGGTCTTCGAACCGCGAGTCGTGGCTGAGGACCACCACGAAAGTACGACGGTCGAAGTCGATCACCACTTCATCGGGCCATCCGACCAGAAGGCGGTCGGCCTCCGGGAACCGCTCAGCA
>DATHSX010000384.1:0-6096 GCA_035463935.1 Acidimicrobiia bacterium
GCAGACCGAGGCCATCACCGATCCCGACGCCTTCGCAGCCGAGATCAACCAGCGACTGGGGGAAGAGGCCGGCGCCTACATGGCCGCGGGCCTCGACCGCGGCCGGGCCCTCACCCCCGCCGGGGTTCTCGCCTGGTGGCGGACTGCCCGGGGTTCCGAACTGGCTGCGTTCGCAACGGTCGATGCGGAGGAGCGGGTTCTTTGGTACGGCCCCCCGATGAGGGCCCGCTCGGCCGTGACCGCCCGCCTCATGGAAACCTGGGCCCATGGCCAAGATGTGACGGATGCTCTGGGGATCGTCCGCCGCCCCACCAACCGGCTCTTCGCCATCGCCGAACTGGGGGTCAAGACCTTCTCCTGGAGCTTCACCAACCGCGGGCTGGTGGTGCCGGCCGAACGGGTTCGGGTGGCGTTGCGCGGTCCCTCGGGGTCAGAGCGAGTCTGGAATGACGAATGGTCCAACTCGATCACAGGGCCGGTCGACGACTTCTGCCTGGTCGTGACCCAGCGCCGCCATTATCTCGATACGGCCCTCGTGATCGAAGGTGCCGTGGCTCGGCACTGGATGGAGATAGCGCAGGTCTTCGCCGGTCCCCCGGGGCCGGGCCGGGAGCCAAGCCGCGAACCACAGCCGGCCACCAAGCTGGCCTCAGCGCCTACCCCAGCGTCTCCTCCTTGAGGAAGTCCGATCCACCGGCGACCAGACCTGCGAGCAACGGAAGCCAGTAGGACACCACCCGGAACACCAGGGTCGGAGCCAGGGTGATCTCGGCTCCGAACCCGAACGCGGCCAGCGCCCCCACCAGGCCGGCTTCGGTGAACCCGATCCCTCCGGGTGTCCCCGGAAGTCCCCCGGCCAGCTGGCTCACCCCGAACGCGGCCACGGTCTGCATTGGGGTGAGATGAAGGTCGAAGGCCTGCATCACCAGGAAGAGCACCCCCGCTTCCAGGGCCAACCGCCCCCAAAGCCATCCCTGCGAGGCGAGATCGGGCACATGGCTATCGGCCGGTGGGCCCAGCCGCTCTCGTAGCTTGGCGGGCAGACGGGTAGCCAGAAGGCCGATCCACCGGGTTCCGAACATCAGGCCCAACCCGATCACCAGACCGATGATGCCGATGACCCAGGTGCCCGCTTCCAGGGACTGATAGAGCCCGCGGTTGATCACCCACAACAAGGCGACTCCGGTCCCGATCAGCAATCCGGCGTAGTTCAGCACCGTCGCCCGAACGGCCGCCCCTCCCGTGGCCCGGGCCTCGCGGCGCACCGCCCAGGACATGGCCACCGGCGTGATGGCGCCACCGGCGGGAATCAGGCGAGCCACCCCTGCCCCGATCAGGGCGGCCTTGAAGGCCGACTCGGGCCGGAGGCGGCCGTTGTTTTCGATGATCCCGTGCCGGAATTGCATCCCGAACATGTACTTCGCCCCCAATTGGGCGACGGCCGCGGTCAGAAGCATCAGCCACGCCAGCAGATCGAAGCGGGGGATTTCCAGGCGCAGCATCACCACGACGAGAGCGGCGGCGTACAGCAGGGCCGCCAATCCGGCCACCACCAGGATCGAGCGGCGACGAAACCGCCGCATCAGTGGCCGACCGGCTCCTCCGCGCTGGCTAAGTCGTCATCCGGATCGCGATCGAAGATGGCCCGGTAGAAGGCCGCCCGCGGCCCGGGCACATGGCCGGCGTTGCCTTGCATCCTCCGGAAGATCATCAGCAGGCCGAGCCCGAGCCCGGCGAGTACTACCGGAGCCGGCTTGCCGAATAGGACCGCCACTACCGGAAGCGAAGCCCAGCCGACGAAGCCCCCCAACCCTCCGCCGACCTTCCAGCCGGCCACCGCCCATCCCCCCGGCCAGACGATGAGCGAGGGATCAACTCCCACCAGCACGCCGGCTGACGGGGCCAGTCCTCGACCGGAGCGGCCCCGCAGAAAGACCGACCAGTTGTGGCCGATGACGGTGCCGAGCCCCGAGATCGAGATGACCGCCGGACCGATCCCATAGCGGCGCATCAGCAGCACCGGGATCAGGCCCTTGAGGCCGTCGAGGATCGCCGCCACAGTTCCGGCGGTCACGCCGACGACCCTCGTGAGGTTTCCGGCCCCGACGTTGCCGGATCCCACCTGACGAAGGTCGACCCCCCGCATCCGCCCGATCAGAAACGCGAACGGCACAGCTCCCAGCACGTAGGAAAGAAGCGGTGCCACCAGCCAGGAGAGCGCCTCAGCCATGCAGTGGAAAGGTAACAGTTACGCCGAGGGCAGAAAGTCCCCGAGCAGCCTTCTCACGGTTTCCGGCGCCTCGAGGGGAAGCATGTGACCCGCCGTGTCGACCACCTCCAGTCTGGCTCCTGGTATCAGCTCGGCCAACTCGGCAGCCGCCCGCCGGGAAACCATGCGGTCCTCGCGCCCGATCAGGATCAGGGTGGGGCACCGGATCGCCGCCGCGGTCGCCCGACCCCGCTGATAGCTGGCAGTGGCCGCGAGATCGATGGCGAGCGTGGACCGCAGGCCACGTTCCAACATCCGCCGGGTGACCCCCGTCTGCCATAGCCCGGGCTCCGGATGTCCGCCGAGCCTCCCTCGCCTGCTGTAAGACCACCCGATGATGAGATCGATGGCGCGGACATCGCCCCGATCGGCGGCGGCCTGCAAATCCGGGTGGACGTGCATCCCCGCGCCGCTACCGATCAAGACCATGCGGGTCAGCAGCCCGGAAAAACGACCGGCCACTTCGAGCGCAACCAGCGCCCCGAGGCTGTGCCCGATGAGCGCAACACTCTCGCCCGCCGGCTCGAGCCACTGACGGCCCACCCAATCGGCCATCTCCTCCACCGAGGAGAGTGGCGGACCGCCGGCCCGGCCATGCCCGGGAAGGTCGAGCGCCAGCACCCTCCGCCCATGGTGGGCCAGGTAGCGGCTCTGATATCGCCACACCGTGTGATCCAGTCCGGCCCCGTGCACCATCATCACGAGAGGACCGGAGCCGCCGCTCCGGCCCCCCTGGTAGGCGTAGGCGCTCAAGGAACCCCGGGAGGGCGCTGGCTGGCGGTCAGCGCCCGACGCAGGTCGGCGATGAGGTCGACCGGGTCCTCCAGACCCACCGACAGCCTCACCAACCCCTGATCGATGCCCGCCGCCGCGAGACCCTCATCGTCTAGTTGCTGGTGGGTGGTGGAGGCGGGATGGATGACGAGACTGCGGGTGTCGCCGACGTTGGCCAGATGCGAGAAGATCTGCAGGCTCTCGATGAATCTGGTCCCGGCCGGTCTGCCGCCTTTTACCGCAAAGGAGAGGATTCCTCCCCCTCCCCGGGGTAGCAGGCGGCCGGCGAGTTGTGGCTGCGGGTGACCGGGCGCACCCGGGTAGCGGACCCATTCGACCTCGCTGGCCCCGGCAAGGAAGTTCACCACCTGCCGGGTATTGGCCACATGACGGTCCATACGGGCAGGCAGCGACTCGATCGACTGCAGGATCCGGAACGCCGTCTCGGGGCTCAGCGCCGCCCCGAAGTCGCGCAGGCCTTCGGCTCGAGCGCGGGCGATGAAAGCGCCGGGACCGAACTCGGCCGTGAAGACCACGTCGCTGTAAGGCGGGTACGGCTCGGTCAACGTGGGAAAGCGCCCCGAGCTCTCCCAGTCGAAGCTCCCGCCATCGACGAGCAACCCGCCTATCACCGCCCCGTGCCCGCCCAGGTACTTGGTGGCCGAGTGCAGCACGAGATCGGCTCCATGCTCGAAGGGGCGGCACAGGTAGGGGGTGGCGAACGTGTTGTCGATCAGGAGGGGCACTCCGGCGTCGTGCGCTATCTCCGCGACCGCCTCCAGATCGAGCAGATCCATGACCGGATTTCCGATCGTCTCCCCGAAGAGCAACCGGGTGGCCGGGGTGATGGCGGCCCGGAAACCGTCGAGGTCGGTGGGGGGGACGAACGAGGTGGTGATGCCGAAGCGGGGCAGGGTGTGACGGAACAGGTTGGCGGTGCCGCCATAGACCGAAGAGGACGAAACGATGTGGCCGCCGCTTCCCATCAGTGTCACCACCGCCAGCACCGCCGCCGCCTGGCCGCTGGCCGTGGCCACTGCCCCCACCCCCCCTTCCAGCGCGGCAATTCGCTCTTCCAGGGCGGCCACCGTCGGGTTGGATATCCGCGAGTAGATGTGACCGGCCCGTTCCAGGTTGAACAGGGACGCGGCGTGGTCGGTGTCATCGAAGACAAAGCCCGCCGAGAGGTATATCGGCATGGTCCGGGCCCCGGTGGCCGGATCGGGCTGGACGCCGGCGTGTACCGCCAGAGTGTCGAAACCGAGACCGTCGGCGACCGGATGATCCCGCTCGGGCCGGCTGCCTGCGGGCATCGATTCAGGCCGTCGGCCCGGCGGTGACGGTCACCGGAATGCCGTTCAGCACGGCATTGCCCGAGAGAGGGTCAATCGCCCCGGCGTCACTCAGCAGGTTGGTGTTGACACCCGGACGCAAGGCGGCCACCGTGAGCCGGGCGCCGTCGAGATCGTGACCCCATCCATACGGGATCGAAACCACGCCCTGGCTGATATCGGCGGTCACCTCGACCGGGAGCTCCACTCTGCCGGTCGCCGAGGCCACGCTGGCCGTGGCACCGTCTTCCAGGCCGATCCGGGAGGCGTCCCCGGGGTGAATCTGCAGCGTGCAGCGCTCCTTGCCCTTCATCAGCACCTCGACGTTGTGGGCCCAGGAGTTGGCCGATCGGAGTTGTCGCCGCCCGATCAGCACCAGCTCCTGACCGGAAGGCGCCCGCTCGAGCTCGCTGATCAGCCGGGGCAGGTCGGCCACGATGGCGGCCGGGGTCAAGTCCACCATGCCCGACTCCGTGGAGAGAATCTGCTCGAGCCGGGGGGCGAGGGGCCCGAAGTCCACACCGTGTGGATGGGCCTCCAGCACGGCGAGAGTCAATCCTCCGGGGCGGGCACCGAAGCCATCGCCCCGGTGGCCCAGGCGGAGCATGAGGTCGAGAAACCGCTCCGGCCAGGGGCGCTCGCCCAACATCGACATTATCTCCGCGGGATCACGTCCAGCCACGATCGAGTCCGGAGTGGACACCGCCTCCTGGACGGCGGCGAGGAGGGAGGCGCCGGCCAGCTGGTCGGGGTCGGCTGCGGCTCCCATGCCCAAAGCGATCGCCGTCAGCCTCGCCAGGATCTCGAATTCCGACGGACCCGTTCCCTCGAATACGGCCGGTGAATAATCCGCGAAGTCCCGCACCGAGAGGCCGGTGAACGCCAGGTCGTAATGGGAACGCTCGAGAGCGGAGGGAGGGGGGAGGACAACGTCGGCCCGCCGGCTGGTCTCATTCAGGTACGGATCAACCGAAACCATGAACTCGAGGGTCTCCAGAGCCGCATCCAACCGGCCGGCGTCGGGGGTGGTGAGAACCGGGTTGCCCGCCACCGTGATGAGCAAGCGGACCTGGCCCTCGCCCGGCGTGGCGATTTCGTCGGCCAGGGTGGCGACCGGTAGCTCCCCCATGACCTCTCCCAGACCCCGCACCCTGCTGTGCCATCGACCCGTCCGGAAGGCCTTGGCCTTCCGGCGAGGGGACAGATGGGCCGCATAGGGAAACATGGCGCCACCGGCTCGATCGAGGTTGCCGGTGAGGGCATTGAGAAGGTCCACGGCCCATGACGCCAGCGTGCCAAAGGAGACGGTGTGCGTGCCGATGCGCCCGTAGACCGCGGCTGTCGGCGCGGCCGCCAAGTCCCGGGCCACCTGGCGAGTCGTTTCTGGAGCCACTCCCGTGAAGAGCGTGACCGCCTCCGGGCTGAAGGGAGCCACCAGCTCCCGGATCCGGTCGACACCTTCGAGCAGGTTGCCCACGGGGCCCGGGTCGACCAGGCCCTCGGCGAAGAGCACGTGGGCCAGGGCCAGAAGAAAAGCGGCATCGGTGCCCGGGCGGATCGGTATCCAGCGATCGGCATGGGCCGCCGTTTTGGTGCGGCGGGGATCGACCACGATCACCTTGCCGCCCCGATCCCGGATGTTCTCGAGCCGGCCCGGGAAGTCGGGCGCGGTGCAGAGGCTGCCGTTGGATTCGTAGGGGTTGGCGCCCAGCATCAGGAGGT
>DATHSX010000385.1:0-2338 GCA_035463935.1 Acidimicrobiia bacterium
ACCATCCCGACCTCGTCAGCCGACTGGTGCTGTGCTGGCCAGCCACAGCCGGAGATCCCGAGGTGGATCTCCTCCAGGCGGAGGCAGGCCCCCTGCTCGCGGGGGAGACGCTGCGGGGCGCCACCGACCGAGAGCTGGCAACACTCGCGGTCCCGGTGGCGATCATTCCTGCAGAGCCGGCCAACCCCTTTCATCAGGCCCGGACCGTCGCGGCCCTGTGCCGGCTGTTGCCCCTGGCTATGGTCGCGGAAGGCTTCCCGGAAACCCCCCGCCCCGAGTTCCCCCGGCGCAGGCGCGCCTTTCTGAAAACGCTGATTCGGCTCCTGGTGGAAAGTGGATGACGGGTCGCCGGTGGCCGCCTACTCCCCGATGTCCTCGTTCCAGATCTCGGGATGGTCGGCTATGAAACGGGTCATCAGCCCGTAGCAGTCCTCGCGGTCGAGCACAACGACCTCGACGCCACGGGACCGGAGGTAGTCCTCGGGACCGCGGAAGGTCCGATTTTCCCCGGCCACAATGCGGGGTATCCCATACAGCAGAGCTGCCCCCGAGCACATGTCGCAGGGCGAAAGGGTCGAATAGAGGGTGGCCCGGCGATAGTGCCGGGCCGGCCGCCGCCCGGCGTTCTCCAGGGCATCCATCTCGGCGTGGAGTACGGCGCTGTCCCGCTGGACCCGCTGGTTGCGGCCGGCCCCGGCGACTTCGCCATCAACCACCAGCACCGATCCGATGGGTATCCCTCCCTCCTCCCAACCCCGACGCGCCTCGACTACCGCCTGATCCATGAAATCCATAACGGCAACCTAACCTCGGCAGGGAACCGGGCTGCGACCGAGATGCGTACTGAGACCACATGAAGCGACTGTTAGCGCTGGTATTCGCCGTCCTGGTGACCACCACGGGCTGTGGCGGGACCGCCTCCACCACAACCACCACGGCTTCCACAAACCCAACTTCCGTGCCGACCACCACCGGGCAAGCTCCCGCGACAACCGCGGCCACCTCCACCTCCGCCACCTCGACGACCACCGGGGCGACCACGACGACGGCCACCGCCACCACCAGGGCTTCGACGACCACCACGGCCACGCCGGCAGTCACGACGACCACTACCACCTCCGCCGGCGGCGTGACGGTCACGGTGGGCGCCGAGAACTTCGCCTTCTCTCCGTCAACCGTCACCATCAACGTGGGCGACACCATTCAGTGGCTCTTGCGCGAGGGCAGCCACACCACCACCTCGGGAACTGCCCCTGCCCCGGACGGTGGATGGAATCAGGTGATCACCGCCGACCTGCCGGTTGAGGTCACCTTCACCCAGGCGGGCGAGTTCGCCTATTTCTGCCGGTTCCACCCCGATTTCATGCAAGGGACCGTGGTCGTACAACCGTGAGATACGGATAGGGTTGGAGGGTGAATCTTCTCCACCGTGCCCTATCGCTCGCTATGGCCCTGGTCCTGCTCGCCGCCTGTCAGGTGCGCACCTACCTCGACGTCGATCTCACGGATCCCGCCGCGGGAACAGTCGCGGTGCAGGTCGGATTCGACCACGAGTTCCAGCAGGCGATGGAGCAGTTTGGGGGTGGGGCCGATCTGCTCGGAGTCCTGGAGGACGATGCTCCTACCGACGGATGGGCGGTGGAGCGGTTTGTCGACGGCGAGCTGGAAGGCGTGACGCTCTCCAAGCCCTTCTCGTCGATCGACCAACTACAACAGATCGTGGCAGAAGGCCGGGTCTCTGGCCCCCAGGCGGGGGCGATCGGCGAGATGACGTTCATCGAAAACCGCGACACCATCCGTTTCGAGGCCGTGGCTCCCGACCTGGGGGGCGGTGGCCTCGAGAGCTTCGATCCCTCCCAGGTGGCGGGGCTCCTCGAGTACGACGCCAGGATCAGCATCACCTTCCCCGGACCCGTGATCGAGCACAATGGTCGTCTCCAGGGCAACACCGTGACGTGGGACTTCGAAGATCCTGCCGCCCTGGCCGGGGCCGAGTTGTTCGCCGAGGCTCGCAAGACCACCGGTTTCCCCTGGGTTGGGGTGGCCGCTCTTCTAATGGGGGTAGGCTTGGTCGGGTTGGTGGTGTGGCGGATCCGCCAGCCCGGCGTGGTCGAGGGGGCCGGCGACGCTTCGGCGCCCGAGGATGAAGAGGTCGGCACTCTTTCCGGTCTTTGAGTCCGGCGCGTCACGTCGCTCCTGAGGCGATGGGGCCGGCTCGGCCGGCACTCGTCGTTTCCGTACTCGTCGTAGCGCGCAGGATGGCGCTGGCGCCGTTCTCCTGTGCCAGACTCGGGGTACGGCATCACCGCCTGCGCCGAACGCGACCCGGGAGGCTCAA
>DATHSX010000386.1:0-2171 GCA_035463935.1 Acidimicrobiia bacterium
CTCTGGCAGCAGCCGGGGCATCAGGCCCCGCTGCAAAAGCTCAGCCACCTCGTGCTCCTGTTGATAGAGCCGGGCGTTCTCCAGAGTGATCGCCGCTCGCTCGGCCACCGCCTCCACGATTTCGAGGTCGTCGTCGTCAAAGGGGAGTTCGGGTCCGCCCCGGGCCACGGTCATGGTCCCGATTACGCGGTTGCCTCTCCACAGGGGCAGACAGAAGACCGAGTTCAAATCCAGCTGCCTGGCCATAGCCACGAACTCGGCCGCCTCGGCCTCGGCCGCCTGCAGCATCTCCTCCGTGATTTCTCGAATCACCTCGGGTTTGCCGCCTCTGGCCACCCGCGCCTGTAATCGATTCGAATCCAACGGTATCCGCTCTCCCTCTCCCAACTGCGGAACCATCGCGTCGCCCTCGGACTCGGAATGAACCACCACTACCGAAGAGAGGGTGCCGTCGTCCTCGGCCAGGTGCACGGCACACCAACTACCCATCTGGGGAGAGATCAGATGGGCCAAAGTCTTGAGGTTCTCCTCCAGATCGAGAGACGAGCCGAGCATTTCATGGGCTGTTGCCAAGAGCTGGCGGCTTTCATCGCGACGCTGCTGCGCCGTGATGTCCAGGAAGTAGTTGATGGCGAAGACGATCTGGCCCTGGTCATTCTTGATGGGGCTGGCGTTGACCCGTGACCACCGGACCCGGCGGTCGCCCCGTCGCCGGTAACCGATGACCTCCTCGACCACTCTCTCTCCGCCCAATACCCGTCGGCCGGGGAGTGCGTCGATGGGCAGCACCGCACCGCTCGCATCGACCATCTCGAACCGGGCCGCCAGCTCGGTGACGGGCATGGCGAGCATCTCGGCGGCCGACTTGAAACCCACCAGTCGGGCGGCGTTGTCGTTGGCATACACCAATCGGCCGGCTGCGTCCTGAACCGTGATCGCCTCCCGGGCGTGCTGGAACAGCACGTCCAGGACGTGCCTGTCGCCGGTCATCGCCAACTCTATGAAGCGGTCGCCGGGCACGAGCCAACGATAGCTTCAGGCTGGTTCGCAGGGACAGGGCGCCCATCCAGCCCGGTGAGTTCACTTACCGGCTTTGGACCGTGCCCTCACAATCGCCCGGATCGTCAGGAAGAAGACGACGGCGACCAGCTGGCCTCCCAGGACGATCCGGGTCAGGTCGATCGCCGGCTTCCAGGTCATCGCTCCGTCCTGGATGACGTACGCCCCCACCGGACGGGCATTCATGGCGAATCCGCTGCCGGAGCCTCGTCCCTGCCCTTCGGGGGCCTCACCGCCTCCCGCCCCGGCGCCCCCCTGAACGCGGGCGACGGGAATCACCGTCATGCCGTCCTTTTCGTAGGGCTCCCCGAACACCCGCTTGATGGTCATTGCGTCTCGCGCCTGCGCGATGACATCTTCGACTTCCATCTTCCCTCCTTCTCGCTCTCTAATTCTGGTCCACCTCCGCGACAATCGCACGGGCTAGCGCAGATAGGCACACTTCAGGCCACGTGAGGCCGGGGGCGGAACGTGGCGGAAGCCAGAAGGCGATGGCGGTGACTATGGTCCCGCTCATGGCGGTTAGACGTCCTCCGCTCAGGTTCGATGCCCTCCTTCCCGATCTGGGGAGGCCATGACCGAAAGGCACGTCGTCCGTCGGGGCCATGAGGCGGTCTACGAGAGCCCCGGGGTATTTGCCGCCCACAGTCAAGGCTTCAGCCGGTGGAATTGTCTCGACCACACGGTGCCGGGAGCGGTGCACACCGGCTTTGGGATCTGCCTGCTCCAGCCCGGGGGATCGGTCGAGTGGCATGTCCACTCCTATGAGGTGAGCTTCTTTCAACTCGAGGGATCGCCGGTGCTGGAAACCCCGGAGGGTTCGTTCAACCTTGCCGTGGGTGACTATGGGTTTGTTCCGGTGGGCATGCCCCATGCCTGGCGCAACCCCGGGTCGACCTCCAGCCGCTGGGCAGAGATGCTCACCCCTCAGCCTCGACCCACTCATGGCGGAGACACCTATTTCTTGCGGCGGCAAGGGACCTCCCCGCCCATCGACGTCGACGTTCGCGATCCTCGAACCAGAGGTTTCGGCCACATCGACCCAGCCAACATGGACGTCGACCAGCAGACTCAGGACCGGCTGGCGGTTTCGGCCAGCATGCGCACCGCCT
>DATHSX010000387.1:0-7746 GCA_035463935.1 Acidimicrobiia bacterium
CGATGTGCTGATCGATCTGGCCGCGGCCGGGATCGAGCGGGTGATGGTCACAGCTATCGCCCGTGACGGGACCATGCGCGGACCGGATCTCGACCTGATCGGGCAGGTACGGGCCACGGCCCCGCAGCTGGCGGTGATCGCCTCCGGCGGAGTCGGCGCACTCGACGATCTCGCCCTGCTGGCGCGGGCGGGCTGTGAGGCGGTCGTAGTCGGTCGGGCGCTTTACGAGAAGCGCTTCACGTTGCCGCAGGCCCGCACCATCCTGGGGGTTAGGAACGGGCCGTCGCCATGAACGCCGCGATATCGGCATCAGTGAGCGACTCCCACCCTCACCTGACCGCCCCGGCACCACGCCACGACCGGCGGTCGGTCGCCGGATGTCATAGGCCCTATGCAGGGGGGTTGAGGAGACAGGACTCGAGCCCGCCCAGTAGGCCGCCCAGCAGCCCGCCGCGGTCGGCGCCCTCATCGCCTAGCAGCCTTCTCTGCAATTCGGCCAGATCCCCCGGGTTTCCTTCTACTCCTAACAGGCAGCCCAGCAGGTCACCCAGCCCGAAGCCTTCCCCCGCTCCTCCAAAGAACTCGTCCAATCCTCCCAGCGGCTGGTCCGGGCCGCTCGCCAGCTCCCGCTCCAGATCGGCGATGCGGGCCTCAGAAGCAGCGAGGGCGGAACGGAGGCCGGTGAGATCGGCGCGAAGCTCGGCCACGCGAGCCGTCGTGAAGGCTATCCCGACCCCACTCGCGACGACCAGGAGCGCGAGCACCACGCTGACCGCGATGGCGGAGATGGGCCAGCGGGAAGGGGGCGAAGACTGCACAGGCGAAAGGTATCCGCTGGCGGGGGTTAGGAAGCGGCTGCCTTGCTCCGTTGCCAGCGTTCGATCGAGCCGATCAGGTGTTCCCATCGAACCTGGCGAGCGTTGCGATCTTCTCGTAGAGCAGCCAGGGCAGCCTCCCGGAGGACTCCTGCCAGATCCGCCATCGACATGCCCTCGGTCACCTCGGCCAGCTTGCCCTTGTCGATGTCGGAGGCAAAGGGAACATCCGACAGATCGATCAAAGCCCGACGGGCGCTGCCGTCGGGTAGGCCGAGCTCGATCTGCGTTTCGAATCGCCCGGCCCTGAGAAGAGCCGGGTCGATGAGGTCGGCCCGGTTGGTCGCCCCGATGACGGCGACGTTGCCCCGATCGGTGATCCCGTCCATCTCGGTGAGCAAGGCGGCAACCACCGAATCCGTGACATTGGTCGAGGACCGTCCCCGAACCGGGGCAAGGGCGTCGATCTCGTCGAAGAAGATGATGGAGGGGGCCGCGGCGCGGGCCCGGGAGAACACCTCCCGCACGCCCCGCTCCGACTCACCCACGTACTTGTCGAGCAACTCGGCACCCTTGACCGGGAAGAATGCGGCTCCAGCCTCGTGGGCCAGGGCGCGGATCACGAATGTCTTGCCCGTGCCCGGCGGCCCATACAGGAGGATCCCCCGGGGAGGGTCGATCCCCCTCATTCGGAAACGATCGGGATCCGTGACCGGCCACACGACCGCTTCGATGAGCCGCTGCTTGACTTCGTCGAGGTTGGCCACTTTGTCAAAGCCATAGCCCGGCATTTCCCCGAGGGCGATCGAGCCCAGCGACGGAGTGGTGTCGCGTACCGCCGCCAGCACGTCCTGAGTGGTGAGTTCACCGCCACTGCGAGCGAGGCGGGTGGAGGCGTGGATCACCGACGCCACGACATCGGTGCCGCTGAAGCCCGCTGACCGCGCCGCGAGGAGATCGAAGTCGATCACCTGCGTCGGGACCCGGGCCAGGGCGGCCTGGAAGAGGAGCCGCCGGCGATTGAGGTCAGGAGGGGGGATCGAAAGCGAACGGGGAAGCAGGGGACTGCGGGCTATACCGGGATCGAGGTTGGCGGCGGTGCTGACGCCGAGCACGCAGGCCAGGCCCGGTTTCTCGGCCACCGCGTCAACAAACCACCTGAGCACGGCTCCGACCTGGGTGCGGAAGGGGGTGAGCCCCTCCTCGCCGGCCACCGCTTCGAGACGATCGACGAAGATCACAGCCGGGCCGGGATTGGACTTGATCGCGGCCTCGAGCAGGTCGAGCAGCCGCTCGGGCTTGAACACCTGATCCACCGTCACCTCGTGCACCCTGGCCCCGGCTTCGGCGGCGGCAGCGGCCACCAGTTCGGACTTGCCACAGCCCTGCGGGCCCTCGAGCAGGATCCCCGCCACTCGGGGGAGTCCCCACGTCGCGGGAAGATTGCGAGGCGAGGTCAACAGCGACAGCCAGCCCGCCAGCAGGTCTCGCTCGTCGTCGAGCCCGGCCAGCAGCGCCTCCGAGGTCGTGGGCCCGCGCGGAGGTTCGCGGACGGCCTCGCGGTCCGGTTGCGGTTGGCCACCCCCGGCCGCCCTTTCCCCCGCGCCTTCCGCCCGGCCCAGGAACCTGGTGCCGGCTCCCACCAGCCCGGCGCCGCCGGGTTCGACTGCGCTCACCACGAAGCGGAGCGGCTCGGGCTGGCCGAGGTAGGACCCGGCCACCTCGACGGTGTCGCCGGTGGAGATCGGTCTGCCCTGCAGGGTGCGGACGAGCAGCTTGGGATCGGCCGGGACGCTCTCGGCGTCAACCACGATCTCTCCGGCCGGGCCCAGTACCGCCCGGGTGGCGTTCACGCTCTCTCCGGCCTGGAGGCCGGCGTTGGCCAGGCTCAGCGGCCCGAGGTGGAGGGCCGTGGACGCGGTCCCTTCCCCACCCTGAACCAGCACGTGCGTGCGCCCCACCTTGAGAACCCCCCCAAAGGGAAGGCCGATGGCCTTGAGGAGCGTGGAATCCGCCCGGGCCACCGGATCGTTTCCCGGGCGAATCACAAACCGCATTGGTCAGCACGCATCGGGCGGGGATGGTAGGAGTTCAGGCCGCCCGGAGATGGGGGATGGGGTTGGCGGGAAGGCTCAAGGGCCCGGACGCTTCGATGACCTTGACCCGGGAGGTTGTCATCCATCGCCAGATGAGTTGAGCCTCCTCGGCGACCGCCACTGAGGGCGGCACGGGAGGGGCCGGGGGCAGATCCGCGGGCGATGCGAGAGGAGGTGGATGCTGGCCATTGCTCCAGGCTGCCACCAGCCGGCCCTGTTCGATCAGCACCCGATCACCCCCGACACCTTCGAGCTCGAGCCGTCCCGCTCCTGTCAACGCCCGCCACGCCCTCTCCTTTTCCAGTGCCCGGGCCAGGGCCCGGTGCCTGTCCCGCATCTGGGCCGCCTCCTCGAATCGTTGTTCCCCGGCCAATCGCTGCATGCGCGCCTCCAGTGGCTCGAGGAGGCGAGCTGGATCGTCCCGGGCCAACCGGATCAGATCGTTGATCATCGCCCGGTAGGAAGCCGGGTCCAGGTTCCCTGCGCACGGACACGCCGCCACCCCCAGCTGGGCGGGAGCGCACTCCCCGGTGCGGCTGCCCGGTCGACCCCGGCACCTGCGTACCCGGGAGGTGGCCCATAGTGCCTCCATTACCTGGTCGGCCGACTGCTTGGTCCGGAAGGGCCCCAGCCACCACAGCCCCTCGCCGGTGAGCCCGTAGGCCTGGCCGAGACGGGGAAACGCCTCTCTGGTCAGCCGGAGATAGATCTGGCGGCGAGGAGGGCGGGAACGTTGGTTGAAGCGGGGACGATGGGCGTGGATCAGGCGGAGCTCGGTGACCTCCGCCTCGAGCGAGTTTGCACACACGCGATGCTCGATGCGATCGAGCTGGCGGAGCATGTCTCCGACCCGTCGACGGTCGTCCCCGTAGAAGTATGCCCTGACCCGCGTGCGGAGGTTGTCGGCCTTGCCCACGTAGATGACGGTGCCGTCGCGATCCCGAAACAGGTATACGCCCGGGCGCCGGGGGAGGTGGTCGGTGAGACCGATCTTGGTGTAGAAGGCTGAACCGCGGGCAGTGGGAAGCTGGAGGAGATCGTCGATACCCGTGACGCCCAACGATCCGGCCCGCTCCAGGAGAGCATGAAAGACGTGAGCGGTGGCGCGGGCGTCGTCCAGGGCGCGATGGGTGGGCGTCACCGGCGAGCGAAGGTGGGCCGACAGCGTGGCGAGGGTGAGGTCCCTGACCTCGCTGCGGATCAGACGGCGGGCCAGGCCCACCGTGTCGATCACCCGGCGGGCCAGCACCCCCTCGGCTGGCACCCCCTCGGCTGGCACCCCCACGGCTGGCACCCCCACGGCTGGCACCTCCTCGGCCAGTACCTCTTCGACCAGTACTTCTTCGACGGGGGACCCGGTTCCGGCCAGCGCCAGATCCAGCCGGCGGGCGGCGGCATCCAGGAAAGACAGGTCGAAGCGCACGTTATGACCCACCAGGACGGCACCCCGGCAGAACTCCAGAAACGCAGGGAGGACCGCATCGATCCGGGGGGCCCGGCGAACCATCGCCTCGGTGATTCCGGTCAGAATCGTTATAAAGGGAGGGATGCCGGTGCCGGGATCGACCAGCGTCTGAAAGGTCCCCGTCACCTCGCCCCCGCGATATTTCACCGCTCCGATCTCGGTGATCGCACAAGTGGCGGCCGACCCGCCGGTGGTTTCGAGATCGAGGACACAGAACGTGACGTCAAAGAGCGGGGTCCCCAGATCCTCGAGCGTGAGCTGGCGGGCCGTCTGCACCGTTCGACCTTAAGTCGAACAAGTGTTCGAGGCAAGGAATCCACCGGGGGAACGTCAGTCGGGTCAGAGAAGAGTCAGACGGAGCGTTGGCGCACCGCTTCGTAAAGCATCACGGCGGCCGTGACGGACGCGTTGAGGGAATCGGCCTTACCCCGCATCGGGAGGGTGAGTCGATAGTCGGCTGCCTCGAGCCACTTGTCCGACAGCCCGCCGTGTTCGCCGCCGATCACAAGAGCCACGGAAGGCGTCAGATCGATGCGCCAGGGCTCCAAGCCTCCCTCAACAGTGGCGACCGCGACTCCGATCCCCCGCTCTTTGAGAAAGCCAATGGCCTCCGGGCTGCCGACGAAGGCGACCGGCACAGTGAAAAGGGTGCCGATCGACGCTCGCACCACATTCGGGTTCACGAGATCGACGGTGGCGTCGGCCACGACCACGGCCGCCCCGGCACCGTCGGCAGACCGAAGCATCGCCCCGAGGTTCCCCGGCTTCTCGATCGCCTCGGCCACGAGCACCAGTGCCGGGTCCGCCAGGTGCAGTCGATTCAGGCCGAAACCGGGGGTCACCGCCACCGCCACCAGGCCGTCGCGCCCGTAGGCGATCTTGTGATAGGGAAGCTCTCCGATCTCGACCACTCTGCGGAAACGGTCGGGCTGGGAAAGCTCCACCCCGGAAAGCACATAGAGGGTCTCCACCTCGATCCCCGCTTCTACCGCTCGATCGATCTCGGCGGCTCCCTCGATTAGAAACCGTCCGGTGGCATCGCGCTCGGAACGATGTCGGAGCGCCCACGCCGCCTTGATCTCGGGGTTGGCGGCGGAAACGATCATCGCTCGGCCGCCAGATAGACCTCTTCTAGCCTCCGCCGGGCTCGGTGGCACGCCACCCTGACCGCCCCTGGCGATGAGCCCAATCGGGTCGCGAGATCGTCGTAGTCGAGTCCCTCGACTTCTCGCAGCCACAGCAGCTGTCGGTCCTTGGGCGGAAGTTGGGACATGGCTGCCCGTATGCGGCCATGCTCTTCACGCTCGATCGAGACCTCTTCGGGGCTCGCCGGGGAGATCATCGCCTCCACCGGTTTGGTGGCGCTGCGACGCCGGAACAGCGTGCGCAGGCGGTTGCGGGCGACCGACCAAAACCACGCCTCGAAAGCCTGGGCGGCCCGTAGCCGGCTGATCCCGGTCACCAACGCTTCGGCCGTCTCGGCAGCCAGGTCCTCAGCTTCGTGATGGGGGAGCCCGATCCCCTGGTAGAACGCCATCAGGCGGGGATACCCATTCACGAGAAGATCGGTCATCGCCCCCCGGTCTCCCTCGATGGCCAGGAGAACCACGTTCACCGAGGGTGGCCAGCCGGGTTCGTGGCTCGAGCCAGCCCCCGTGCCTGGCCGACCTTCCATGCCTAGAGCTTACGGCTGGTTATTGCCTGTGCCCTGGTTATCCGCCTCGCTGCTGCCCCGGCCGTTGTCCCGTCCCGGCGCCGTGACCCCCGGATTGTTGTCCCGCCCCGGGGCGGTTGCACCCGGCGTATCCTCGGGTCCCGACTGGCCGGGGAGGTCGGCCCGAGCTGCGTCCTTGACCCGTTCGGCAAAATCTCGCATGGCCTCGATCGCGGCCCTGAGGGCTTCCTCGTCGCCGGCCCGGGCCGCTTCGGCCACGCCCTTGGTGGCTTCAACCAGGTCGTCAACTTCGTCCTCGACCTGTGCCTGGTTGCCGGCCGGCCCGGTGGCGGCCACCGCTGAGCGGGCCTGGTCGAGAACGGCGCTGAGGTCGACGCCGCTCGCCGGATCGAGTGCATCCAGCGTCCCCACGCTGCTGCTCAAATGTTCGAGAGCGGCGGCAGTGTCTCCCCGGTGCGCCAAAGCCTCCGACTCGGAGATCCGCTCATCGATGTGATCAGCGTTACCAAGGACATCGCCCAGCCATTCCAAACCACGATCGATGGGGTACAGCAGATCGCCCGGGACCGCATCGTCGGCGACGGTGGCCAGGCCCACACTGGACACTGCCATCAGTCCCGCAACCGCCAACCCCACGGCCCACCGGCGTCGCGGGGCGCGGTGGGGACGGGCGGCCAGCGCCCGGCGGGCCGCGGCGAGCGCGGCCTGGCCATCCACCTGGCTGCGCAGGTGGTTGGCATAGCGCCGTAGCTGCTCGACGGCTTCCGAATCCCGGTCAGGGCCTGTCATACACCCAGCAAGTCCTGTCAAAACCCCGTTTGTTACATGAACTCAAGGCACTCGGCCGCCCCAGCGCTGCCAATGCACCGCACTTTCTTCGGGCTTCCAACCCCGCTGCAGGGAACTCGAGCGCCGGTCGGGGGCCGGATGGCCCACGGTGACGACGCCGATGGGGATCACTTCCGACGGGAGATCGAGGAGTCCCCGCAGGTCGGGGAGGGCGTGGGTACCGAGAAATCCGGCGGCGAGACCCTCGTTGACCGTCGCCAGCAGGAGCAGCATGAGCGCCGCCCCGGCATCTACCCACCAGTAGGGAACCGGCCATTCGATCTCCCCACCCTCCGAGTCGAGCTTGTCCGGCTCCTGATAGCGACGGTGGTAGGCCTGCTCGGAGATGCAAACCACGATGTGAGCGGGGGCCCTCGATATCCAGGGATCGAATCCGGAGGCAACGTAGCTCGATTCCTTGGCCAGTTCGCTGATGGCGTTGCGAACAGCCGGCTCGGTAACGATGACAAAGGCCAAACCCTGGCTGAACCCGGCCGATGGGGCCTTGCGGGCCACCCGGACGATCCGGTGCAACGTCTCGGGGGGGACCGGATCGGGCGAGTAATTGCGGACCATCCTCCGACGTTTGAGGACGGCTTCGAATTCCATGGGTTATCCCCCCGGGTGGGTCTGGGTCCGCACGGCGCGGACTCCGCCGACCGCTAGAGCCGAGAATCCCACCGCCAGCGTCAGCAGCATCGTTCCGCTGCCGAGCACCCTCATCGCCGAAATCAGAACTGCCAGTCCGACGCCTGCCAGCAGGAACAGCCGCCATTGTGGCCTGCCCTGTTCGTCAACCAGTCTCGCCGGCTCGACAGTCGCAAACCAGACCAGCATGGCCAACGTCCCCAGGAAGGTCGCCACTTC
>DATHSX010000388.1:0-2980 GCA_035463935.1 Acidimicrobiia bacterium
GGTCCACAACGGTGGCGAACAAGCAGTCCTCGGCCACGAAGTAGTCGACCCAAACGGGAGCGCCTTCCGCCGTCCGGGTGGTTTCGACCAGACGTGCGAAGCTCTGCCGGTAAAGGGCGCGGTTGGTGAAGAACGCGCCCACGGTGAGGATCACCAGCGCGCCCAGCACCCAAGCCCCGACCACGGCTCGCCGGGGCCGGGGCGAGGCCGGTAGGGTCCCGGTGGTCTCGATCGGGGAGGAGGTTTCCTCGCTGCTGGCCATGATTGGAGCCATCATGGCCCCCCCCGGCGTCCATCCGCCCCCACCCGCCCGGTTTGGCTCCCCGGGGCGGGGAACCCCGAGCGGCCACCCTCTGAGGAAAATCGCTCGGTCCAGACGATCGGGGGGCTAGCCCAGGTCGCTGAGGGCGTGGGCCAGTGGCTCCAGGGCCCTGGCCCGGTAGGGCGGACCCATCGAGAACACGACCAGGTCGACCCCGACCCCCTGATAACTCGCGGCGCGGTCGGCCAGCTCCGCGGGATCGGACCCGGCCGCCATGCGGACATGGGCCATCGTTGTGATCTCGGTTGGATCCCGTCCCACGGCAGAGCAATGCTCCAGCAAGACCTCGTGTAGCTCCTGCCATTCGCCCGGAGGGACCGCCATGCAGTCCCATCCGCTGGCGTAGCGGGCGACCAGCCGGAGGGTGCGCCTGCGGCCCTTCCCGCCGATCACCAGGGGCGGAGGCCGCTGGAGCCCCTTTGGCTCGCAGCGAGCGTCGGTGAGCTGGTAGAAGCGGCCCTGGAAGTTGGTCAGATCGTTGGTTAGAAGCGAGAGAATGACCTCGATTCCTTCCTCAAAGCGGTCCAGCCGCTCTTTGACGGGGCCGAGCCGCAAGCCGTAGGCGTCGGATTCCATCTCGTTCCATCCGGCCCCCATCCCCAGGTCGAAGCGACCGCCGGAGATCAGGTCCAAGGTGGCGGCCATGTTGGCGGTGACGGCCGGATGGCGGTGGTGCATCGCCGAGACCATGCAGCCCAGCCGCAGCCGCGAGGTGGCCTGGGCCATCGCCGCCAGCATGGTCCAGCCTTCCAGACAGGGACCGGAGTGGGGCTCGGTCAACGGGTAGAAGTGATCGAAGTTCCAGGCCGATTCGAACAACTCGATCTGGTCGGCGGCCTTCCAGACATCGAGGAAATCGGCCCAGGTGCCGTGCTGAGGCGGGGTCTTGATCGCAAACCGCATGGACGGCATCCTGACAGAAACGAAGACACCCGGCTCGCTCGCCCGGTGGGCGGATCTGAATGCAGGCGGCATCGGTTTCCGAGGCATATAGCCTTAGGTTGCCGATGGAGAGCAGCAGCCGCCTGGAGATTTACGACACCACGTTGCGCGATGGCTCCCAGCAGGAAGGCATCTCGCTGACCGTGGGCGACAAGCTGCGGATCGCCAGCCTGCTCGACGACCTGGGCGTTGACTATGTCGAGGGCGGATGGCCGGGGGCCCTCCCCAAGGACGATGAGTTCTTTGCCCGGGCCCGGGATGAGATCCCGTTTCGGCGGGCCACGCTGGTGGCGTTCGGATCCACCCGCCGCCCCTCGTCCCGGGTGGAGAACGACCCCCAGCTCGCCGCCCTCATCGCCGCCGACACCAGCACCATCTGCATCGTGGGTAAGGCCTGGGACTACCACGTGCGGGAGGCACTGCGCACCGATCTCGACGAGGGGATCCGGATGGTCGGCGAATCGATCGAGCACTTGCGGGCCCATGACCGCCGGGTGTTCTTCGATGCCGAGCACTTCTTCGATGGCTACCGGGCGAATCCCGCCTACAGCCTCTCGGTGTTGCAGGCGGCGCTGGGGGCGGGGGCGGAACGATTGGTGCTGTGCGACACCAACGGCGGCACCCTCCCCCACGAGATCGTCGCCACCATCGGCCTGGTGCGATCGGCGCTTCCGGAAGCGGAGGTGGGGGTCCATTTCCACAACGACTCCGGGTGTGCGGTGGCCTCGTCCCTGGCGGCGGTGCAGGCGGGCGCCCGCCAGATCCAGGGGTGTGTCAACGGTTACGGGGAGCGAACCGGCAATGCCGATCTCTGTTCGATCATCCCCGATCTGGTGCTGAAGATGGGCATTCCGGTCCTCGATCAGGAGCATCTGGCAGCCCTGGCGCCCACCTCCCATCACATCGCCGAAATCGTCAACATCTCCCTCGATCCGCACCGGCCCTACGTGGGATCTTCGGCCTTCACCCACAAGGCCGGCCTGCATACGTCGGCGCTGGCGCGCCGGCCCGACGCCTACGAGCACACCCGCCCGGAACGGGTCGGCAACAGCACCCGGATGGTCGTCTCCGAGCAAGCCGGCAAGGCGGCGGTCGTACGAAAGGCTGGGGAGCTGGGGCTCACGGTCACCGACGACCAGGCCCGCGCGGTCCTGGAAAAGATCAAAGAACTAGAACATCAGGGTTATCAGTTTGAAGCTGCCGATGGCTCGTTCGAGCTGCTGGTGCGCCGCACCCTCGGATGGGTCCAGCCCTATTTCAGCCTGGAGTCGTTCCGCACCTTTGTCGAGCGGCGGGCCGATGAGGAGATCATCGCCGAGGCGACGGTCAAGGTGGCGGTAGCCGGTCAACGGGTCGTTTCCACCGGAGAGGGCAACGGCCCGGTGAACGCCCTCGACCAGGCCCTCCGCGCTGCGCTCGGTCCCACCTACCCCGGCATCCACCAACTGCATCTGACCGACTACCGGGTGCGAGTGCTGGACTCGTCGGATGGAACCGGGGCCCGGGTCAGGGTCTTGATCGAGACCGCGGGACCGAAAGGCTCCTGGAGCACCATCGGGGTCCATGACAACGTCATCGAGGCCTCCTGGGAGGCCCTGGTCGACGGTCTGGTGGTCGGCCTGCTGCGCTCCGAGAAGAGCGCAGAGCACCCCGTCGGCCCTTCCTGAATCAGCACCACCCCCGCTAGCATTGGGCTCTCCGTGATTCTCTTGTTAT
>DATHSX010000389.1:0-10185 GCA_035463935.1 Acidimicrobiia bacterium
TCGGTGGGCCTGGCCGGCGGCTCCACTCCCGCCGCCACCTATCGCAGCATGAAGGGTCTCCCCTGCCACTGGGACCGGGTCGACGTGTGGCTTACCGACGAACGCTGGGTGCCGTGGGATCATGAGGAATCCAACGGCCGGATGGCCGCCGATGCTCTTCTCAGTCAGGTCGGCGGCCTTTTCCATCGACCACGCTGGGCCCCCTGGTTGGAGCCCGACGAGTCGGCCGCCCACTACGAGGCCACCCTGCGCTCCCTGCATCCATCTGATCATCCTCCGGACCTGGTCCTGCTTGGCCTGGGCGCCGACGGGCACACTGCCTCGTTGTTTCCAGGCACGACGGCGCTGATGGTGGAGCGCCGCTGGTACGTAGCCAACCGGGTCGAGGCGCAACGGGGTTGGCGGCTAACCGCCACTGTGCCGCTCCTCCACCGGGCCCGGGAAATCTTCTTCCTGGTGACCGGGGAAGCGAAGGCGGCCTGTTTGGCCGAAGTGCTGGCGGGAAAGCCCTCCCCGGCGACGACCGTGGCGGAAGGACCGGCCGCGGTCACCTGGCTCGTTGACCGGGCAGCCGCGCGTCTGCTCTCCTTGTGAGATTCCGGGTTCTGGCCGGTGGCCTGATGGTGATGATCGCCGCCTGCTCGTCGCCCACTTCCGCCAATCCTCCGCCACCAGCCACCACCGCAACCACCTCTTCCACCTCCTCGACCTCCTCGGTCGGGACCACCGCTGCCGCGTCGACCACAACCACGCCCGCCCACCTGATCGGTGTAGGACTGGTGGCCGGCCTGCCGGTCGAGGTCTACGGGCCGTCGACTCGCGGTGATGGCCGGGTGGTCCTCATGGTGCACGGCGGCGGCTGGTACGGGGGTGAGCCGGCGTCGATGGCCGCTCTCGCCGACTACCTGGCGTCGCAGGGACTGGTGGTTTTCAATGCCACGTACCGAACCGCGTCGGGGGGCTATCCGGAAAGCTTCGATGACGTCGCCTGCGACATCCGCTACGCCCTCGCCGCTGCGGCCGACTACACCACCCGAACCGACCCGCTGGCCATCGTCGCCCACTCCGCCGGAGCCCACTTAGCTTCGGTGGTGGCGATGGCCCCCGACCTTTTCGGCCAGGAGTGCTCCGACGAGGCGGCCATAAGCGTGGATCGCTTTGTGGGTCTGGCGGGACCATACGACCCGACTCTCTATTCGCTGGTGCTGGCGAGCTACTTCGGCACCCGGCTGGAGGATGACCCGACCCCCTGGCAGGCGGGGTCGCCCTATACCTATCTCACGGAGTCGGCCGGGCGTGACCTCGAGGTGCTGTTGATCCACGGCGACGCCGATGAGCTGGTGCCGTTGGCTTCGAGCGAACTGCTGGCATCCACCATGCAGGCAGCCGGCTACGAGGTGACCCTCGAGGTCGTCCCGGGCGCGACCCACGCGGACGTCCGCGACCCGATGTTGGTGGGTGAGACCATCACCGACTTCCTCAAGTAGCCAGGGGCGGCTGGTGACGGTTGACCACGCTGTTGCCGGGCAAGCCGTCACGCCACGGGACGATCAGATACCGGCGATCGATCGGAGCGGCATACGAGGTCCGAAGGCGGGGGCATGACCCAGGGTTTCGAGCAGGCGCACCACCCTGGCCCGGTGGGGACGGAAGGGTTCGAGCAGTTCCAGCATCTCCTCGTCCGTCCCCCGGGGTCGCCCGGTCAGATGCCACACCACCTCGTTCTTGAGGTGATAGTCGCCGACGGAGACTCCGTCCGGGTCGCCATGGCTCACCGCCACCGTCTCGGCCGAAGTCCAGCGGCCGATCCCGGCCAAGCTCTCCAGACATTCTCTGGCCTCACCCGCTTCGACCGCGCGCAGCGACTCGACCCGGGTGGCCGCGGCCGCCACGCGCCGGATGATGTCGGCCCGGCGCTTTTCGATTCCAAGGGGATGGAACTCGTAATAGGGGGCGGCTGCCAGGCGGACCGGGTCCGGCGGCAGCGACAGCCCGGCCGGACCCGGAGCCGGCTCCGAGAAGCGGCGCAGCAAACCCTGATAACCCCGGCCCGCCTCTTTGCCGGTCACCTTCTGGGCGACGATGGCCATGAGCAGCGCATCGAAAACCCGACCGGTGCGCCCGAGCCGCAGCCCTCGATGTCGGCGATGCAGTTCGGCCACTAGTGGATGGTCCGTGGCGAAGTCCTCGGGACAGTCTTCCAGCCCGATCAGTCCGGGGACGGTGGTCAGCGCCGCCTCCGCCCCCTCCCCGAAGGCGACGGCCTCCACGCCGGTGCCACTCCGTCGAATGCGCAAGGTGGCGCTTCCCGCCGGGGTACGCATGGCTGCCCACCATCCGTCCGACCGGAAGTGGCCTCCCAAGGGCCGCAGGGTCGCTCGCAGATCCAGCCGGAAATCGATCGGGATCTCGATGCGCCCTTCGCTGGCGCCTAGAGCCCTTTGGGATGCCATACGGTTTTGGTTTCGGTGAAGGCAGCGATCAGGTAGGGCGATTGGGTGTCTGTGTAACCGTCGACGCCGACCACCCTTTTGACGTTATGGACGGCTCCCTGCTCGATGCGCAACCGAAGCTCGGGGCTGGCGCCGGCCAGGTCGACAGCGTTGACGTCCATGTGATCGGCCATCCAGGGCGACAGCTCGGCGGGGCTGCCGGTGAGGACATTGATGACCCCGGCGGGCACGTCCGAGCTCTCCAGCACCTCGGAGAACGTGATGGCTGGCATCGGCTGGGACTCGGAGGCGATCACCACCGCGGTGTTGCCGCCGACCACCACGGGCGCCAGCCGGGACACCAGGCCCAGCAGGGCCGGGGAGGCGGGAGCAATGATCCCGACCACTCCGGTCGGCTCGGGGAAGGAGATGTTGAAGAAGGGACCCGACACCGGGTTGAGGTTGCCGTAGACCTGACTGAACTTGTCGGCCCAACCTGCGTACCACACCAGTCGGTCGATGGCGGCCGCCACCTCCGAGCGGGCCCGGGCCGGGCTGGCGCCACCGATCGTGAGCTGGTCGGTGAAGGTGGGCGACCTGTCCTCGATCATCTCGGCGACCCGGTACAGGATCTGGCCGCGGTTGTATCCGGATCGGGCCGACCACTTCGGCTGGGCGGCGCGGGCGGCGCGGACGGCCTCGCGCAGGTCCTTGCGCGAGGCGAGCGCCACCCTCGCGATCACCCGGCCTTCCCCGTCGAGGGCGGGATAAGTTCGCCCGGATTCAGACCGGGGGAACTCGCCGTTGATGTAGAGCTTGTAGGTCTTGCGGACCGCGACCCGACTCATGCTCCCTCCCCTTGCAGGTACGGCAGGAGACCATGGCGGCCACCCTCGCGGCCGAAGCCCGACTCCTTGTAGCCCCCGAAGGGTGAAGCGGGGTCGAATTTGTTGTAGGTGTTGGCCCAGACCACCCCCGCGTCCAACTGGTCGGCCATCCACAGGATTCGCGAGCCCTTCTGAGTCCACACCCCGGCCGATAGTCCATAGGGAGTGTTGTTGGCCTTCTCCACCGCCTCGTCGGGGGTGCGAAAGCTCATGATCGACAGAACCGGCCCGAAGATCTCCTCCTGGGCGATGCGATGGCTCTGGGACACGCCGGTGAACAGCGTTGGCACGAACCAGAACCCGTTGCGGGGAAGGACGCACTCCGGTTGAAAGATCTCGGCCCCTTCGGCCCGGCCCGACTCGACCAGCTCCGAGATCCGCGCCAGCTGCTCGGCCGAATTGATGGCGCCCACGTCGGTGTTCTTGTCCAGTGGATCTCCGACCCGCAACGTGGAGAGCCGCTTTTTCAGCTTGTCGACAAACCGGTCGTGTACGGACTCCTGGACGAACAGCCGGCTGCCGGCACAGCAGACATGCCCTTGGTTGAAGAAGATGCCATTGATGACCCCCTCGATCGCCTGGTCGAGGGGAGCATCATCGAAGATCACGTGGGCGGCCTTGCCGCCCAGCTCGAGCGTCATCTTCTTACCGGTCCCGGCCAGGCTGGCCTGGATCAGCTTGCCGACGGCGGTGGAACCGGTGAAGGCGATCTTGTCCACGTCCGGGTGGTTCACCACCGCCGACCCCGTGGCCCCGGCTCCGGTCACCACGTTGATCACCCCGGGGGGGAGACCCGCCTCCCGGGCGAGAGCGGCAAACGCCAGAGCAGACAGCGGTGTCGTTTCAGCCGGTTTGAGTACAACGGTGTTACCGGCGGCGAGTGCTGGTGCCAGCTTCCATGCCAGCATCATCAAGGGAAAGTTCCAGGGGATCACTTGGCCCGCCACGCCTAGGGGCTTCGGGTCGACTCCGGCAAAGGCATATTCCAGCTTGTCGGCCCAGCCGGCGTAGTAGAAGAAGTGGGCGGCCACCAGCGGGAGGTCAACGTCCCGGGACTCTCTGATCGGTTTCCCTCCGTCGAGGGTTTCCAGCACGGCCAGTTCCCGAGACCGCTCCTGGACCATGCGGGCGATGCGGAACAGGTACTTCGCGCGCTCCTTGCCCGGCATGGCTCCCCAGGTCTGGGTGAAGGCGGCCCGGGCGGCCTTTACGGCCCGATCCACATCCCTCTCTCCGGCCTCGGCCACCTCAGCCAGATGGTCCTCGGTGGCGGGGTTGATCGTGGCGAAGTATTTGCGGCTGGCCGGCGCCCGGAACTCACCATTGATGAATAGCCCGTAGCGGTCCTTGATGGACACGATGTCCGTCGACTCCCGGCTCGGGGCGTACTCCCAACCGAGCCCCGCCTTGGCCAGATCCACGGTCTCGCTCTTACCCACTACCTGTCACCTTCCCCGCTAGTCCTTCGTGAAGTAGTCGCCCGATTGATAGCGGCCGGTCTTCAGCCAGCGAATCTGCATCAGCACATCGTTGAGCAGCGAGGACGCCCCGAACCTGAACCAATCCGGGGTCATCCACCTCACCCCGAGGGTTTCGTTCAACAGGACCAGATAGCGGATGGAGTCCTTGGAGGTGCGGATGCCTCCGGCCGGTTTCATTCCCACTTGCACACCGGTCGCCGCATGGAAGTCGCGAATCGCCTCCAACATCACGAGCGTCACCGGTAAGGTCGCCGCCGGCTGGATCTTGCCGGTCGAGGTCTTGATGAAGTCGGCGCCGGCGGCCATCGCCAGCATCGACGCCCGCCGCACCTCGTCGAGCGTCCCCAACTCACCCGTCTCGAGTATCACCTTGAGATGGATGGCGTCGCCACATATCTCCTTGACCCGGCGAACCTCATCGAAGACCTTGAAGAAGTTGCCGGCAAGGAACGAACCCCGATCGATGACCATGTCGACTTCATCGGCCCCCATCGCCACCACCGCGGCGGCCTCCATCAGCTTGACCTTGGTTTCGACCTGTCCCGAGGGAAAGTAGGTTGCGACCGAGGCCACCTTGACCCCGCTGCCCTCGACCGCCTGCCGGGCATACGGCACCATGGCCGGGTACACGCAGACCGCCGCCACCGCCGGGATCGAGGGATCGGTGGGATCGGGCCTCACCGCCTTCGCCGACATCTGGGCGACTTTGCCGGGAGTGTCCTGGCCCTCCAGGGTGGTCAGGTCCATCATCTGCACGGCCAGCAATAGGGCGGCCAGCTTCGAGTCTCTCTTGATCGAGCGGGTCGCGAGGGCCGCCACGCGTTCTGTCACCCCCACCTCGTCGACGCTCGGGACCGAACGGACAAATCCCGCCAAGGTGGCGTTGGTGATCCGGCCCGGCAGGATCGAAGCTCGTTCGGGGGCGACCGCTATGGCCATCTGTGGGCGATGGTAGGCCCCGCGGTTCTTCACATTGGCGCCGGGGCCGCGCGGCCGCACCGGTACCCTCACGGACGTCGTGAACCGCCCCATCCTCGTCGCCGTCGCCTGGCCCTACGCCTCCGGTCCCCGCCATCTCGGACATCTCGCCGGTGCCTATCTGCCCGCTGATATCTTCGCCCGTTACCACCGGATGGCGGGCAACCGGGTGCTCATGGTTTCAGGATCGGACGTCCACGGAACGCCGATCACGGTGCGAGCAGACCAGGAAGGGGTCCCCCCGCAGGAGATCGTCGACCGCTACCACTCCCTGTTCCTGTCTGACTGGGAGAAACTCGGAATCAACTGGGACCTGTACACCTCGACCGGCACCGCCAACCATTACGAGGTCACCCAGGACATGTTCCGTCGCCTGCGCGACAACGGGTACATAGCCACCAAAGAGAGCGACCAGTTGTTCGACCCGGAGGCGAACCGCTTTCTTCCCGATCGGTACGTCGAAGGCACCTGCCCCTATTGCGGGTATCACGCCGCCCGGGGAGACCAGTGCGACAACTGCGGTCGCCAACTCGATCCCCTCGACCTCATCAACCCCAGGAGCCGCCTGACCGGGGCCATCCCGGCAGTCCGGGAAACGCTGCACTACTACCTGCTTCTCTCCAGGTTTGAGGACCGGCTCCTCGAGTGGCTTCGCAGCCGGCAGGGATGGCGCAAGCACGTTCTCAACATGGCCATCGGCTTCACCGAGGAGGGACTCCAGGATCGAGCGATCACCCGGGATCTCACCTGGGGCGTCCCGATCCCACCGGAATCCGACACGATCGGGGAGGGCAAGAGAATCTACGTCTGGTTCGACGCGGTCATCGGCTACCTGTCGGCCGCCAAAGAGTGGGCTCAGCGCCAGGGGTCGCCGGAGGCATGGCGGGAGTGGTGGCAGAACCCCGATGCGGAGAGCTATTACTTCATCGGCAAGGACAACATCGTCTTCCATGCCGTCATCTGGCCCTGCCAGCTCCTGGGGTACGGCGAACTCAACCTGCCCACCAACGTCCCCGCCAACCAATACGTCACGTTCAAAGGCGACAAGGCCTCGGCCAGCCGGGGGGTGGGCCGTCCGATCGGCTGGTATGCCGACCGGCTGGAGCCCGACGCCCTTCGCTATGCCATCGCCGCCAGCCTGCCCGAGCACAACGACCTCGATCTGACGGACGAAGAGATCGCCCGGCGCGTCAATGAGGAACTGGTCGCCACCTGGGGCAATCTCGTCAACCGGGTGCTAACGATCACCAGTCGTAATTTCGACGGCCGGGTGCCGGTCGCCGCCGACCTTACCGACCAGGATCGGGCGATCATTGCCGGAGTAGACATGGCGCTCGGCGTCGTCGGCGGCCTCATCGAGAAGGTGGAGTTGCGGGCGGCCCTGCGGACTGCGATGGAGGCTGCCTCGACCGTCAACATCTACCTGAACGCCACCGAGCCCTGGAAGCTGGTCAACACTGACCGCAACCGCGCAGCCACGGTGCTGTGGACCGCCCTGCAGGCGATCGCCGGCCTCCGGGTGACGTTCGCGCCGTACCTCCCCTTCACCACCGCGCAACTGGGTGGCATGCTCGGCCTGGGACCCGGGCAACCGGATTGGAGGCGGCCGGCCCTCGAGTCGGCGAGTCGGTTGGGGGAGATTTCTCCTCTCTTTGCCAAGATTCCCCCCGAAACATTGGAAGACACAGGCATAATTGCCGACGAGGCATAAGGTTCAGCAATCGTGGACGACCGGATCCGCCGCCCCCTGATCGTGCGGATCGTGCTGGTGATCGCCGGTACGGTCCTGGTTATCGCCGGGCTCATCGGCCTGCTCCTCCCGGTGGTCCCGGGGTGGCTCCTCATCATCCCCGGCCTGGCCATTCTCGCCACCGAGTTCGTGTGGGCCCGTCGCTTGCTCGACACTGCCAAGGCCCGCGCTTCCGACCTGCGGGCCAAGGTCCCCGGCACCCGGAAGAAGACCGAAGCGGCCTAGTCCCTCCTGCCGGCGGCTGACCTCTCACGCGCGGCACAAAAGGGTCCAAAGACAGAAATCGGGACTTGACAGGTAGGCGGAAATCTTTGTATGTTCAGTTTACTTTCACGGCGGGGACGCGATGCCCGGCGAGTACACCAATCCCAGGCCACCCGGGGCCCGGCACAACAAAGCCACCAAGCACGACTCCCGGCGCAGCAATCTCCGTACCACCCTCGAGTTGGTGTCCACCCAGGGGGCGACCAGCCGGGCCGAGATCGCCCGCCAGACCGGATTGACCCGGGCCGCCGTCTCGAGCCTCGTAGCCGAGTTGATCGAGCAGGGGCTCTTGCGGGAACTCGGCCAGGGGACCTCTGCCGGTGGAAAGCCCCCCACTCTTCTTGCCCTCAACGAACGGGGTCGGGACATCGTCGCCCTCGACCTCGGCCATCGCCCCTTCCGGGCGGCCCTGGTCGACCTGAGCGGACGAATCCATGAACGGATCGATGCCGGCGAAGTCTCCCCCGGGACAGTTCCGATCGGGATGGCCGCCCACGAGGTTGCCACCGAACTGATCGAATCCCTCATCAAGAGAGCCGCGGCCCCGGTGCTCGGCATCGGAGTGGGGACTCCCGGCGTGGTGGACTCCGACGGGAGGGTGATAGAGGCCATCAACCTCGATTGGCACCGGCTCGATCTGGCAGGGGCGCTGCGCCGTCGGTTCGACATCCCCATCTCGATCGCCAACGATGCCCAAGTCGCTGCCCTGGCCGAGTTCCGCCGGCATCCGGCTGATCGTCGCAACCTCATTCTCGTCAAGCTGGGAATGGGCGTAGGAGCCGGAATCGTGCTCAACGGCACCCTCCACCGCGGTGATCACGGCGCCGCCGGTGAGATCGGCCACGTCCGGGTCATGGCCGAGGGCGAACCGTGCCGGTGCGGCAATCGCGGATGCCTCGAGACGGTGGCCAGCATCCCGGCGATCCTCCGCCGGCTCGGAGTCGCCGCCGACCAGCATCCCTGGGACGCTTTGACGCTGGCCGGGCTGGTCGGAGAGGAGCCGGTGCGTAGCGCTCTGTCTGAAGCAGGCCGCCACCTGGGCATGGTTCTCGCCAGCGTGGTAGCCATGCTCGATGTCGGGCACCTGGTCATCGCCCCCGAGCTGCGCAACGCCGGAGACATCCTGGTCGATCAGGTCCGCGAGGAGCTGAACTCCCGGATCCTTCCCACCACCGCCGACCTGATCGAGATCGAGGTCACCCAGCTAGGCGGAGACCTGGTTCTGGCCGGGGCCGCCTCAGCCGTTCTGGCCGACCGCCTGGGGGTAGTGCTGAGATGACCATCACCATCGGTGTGGACATCGGCGGGTCCCGGGCCACCGCGGTTGCCTTTGACGATCAAGGCGCCACGCTCAGGCAGGCAGAGGTGGGTGCGAGGCCCAGCGGCGCCAGGCAGGTGTTGGCCTCGACTCTGGCGGTGATCGACTTGCTGCACGTCGACGAGATTGCGGCGGTTGGGGTGGGGGTCCCGGGCCAGGTGGATTGCCTGACCGGCGAAGTCAGGATGGCCGTGAACCTGGGAATCGGGGACGAGGCCTTTCCCCTGGCCAGGGAGATCGAAACGGTATTGGGCTGCCCGGTCACGGTCGAAAACGACGTCCGGGCCGCCGCCCTGGGCATCTACGAGAGCTTCCGGCGGCGAGGCCAGGCCCCCGAAAGCCTGGCGCTGGTCAGCATCGGCACCGGAATTGCGGCCGGCGTGGTAGTCAACGGTGTCATCGTCCGGGGCTGGCACGGCATGGCTGGCGAAATCGGCCACGTGGTGGTCGATCCCGATGGCCCCCGCTGCCGGTGCGGGCAGCGAGGGTGTTTGGAGGTCATTGCCGCCGGCCCGGCTCTCGCCCGCGCCTGGCCGCAAGGAGAGGCCGGGGCGGCCGGGTCGGCACTGTTTTCCGCCGCCGCCGCCGGGGATCCCGCGGCGGGGAAGGTGGCATCCCGGATCGCCGGCCATCTGACCACTGCCCTGACCTGGCTGGCCGCCACCCACGACACCGAGCTGATCGTGCTGGGGGGCGGGGTCGCCGGGGCCGGAGAACCCCTCCTGCAAGCGATCCGCGAGGAGATCGTTCGACGGGCCGCCGCTTCCGAACTGGCCGCCCGCCGTCTCCGCCCCGAGCAGGTGACTCTGGTCGGCCCCGACGACATTCCCGGACCTCGGGGTGCATCGGTCCTGGCGAGAGGACGTCTTCTTCATCTGCGGGATTCGCCCGCACGTACGAAAGCAAGCAACGACAAATGACCAACCAGAGAAGGAGGAACGGTATGAGATACCGAACCTGGCTGCTGCTGTTGGTGGTGCTGGGGATGGTGATAACGGCCTGCGGGGATGGTGGCGCCGAGACCACCACGACCGCCGCAGGCACCACTACCACCACCGCAGCTGCAACCACCACC
>DATHSX010000390.1:0-2460 GCA_035463935.1 Acidimicrobiia bacterium
CGGACTCCTCCAGGTCGAGCAGTTTCAGCAGGTTGTGGGACCGCTCGTCGATCGTGCCAGGATCCATCCCGCGCAGCAGGCCGTTGTATTCGATCAACTCCCGACCGGTGAGCCGGGTGAACATGGCAGGTTGGTCGGGAACCATGCCCAGCCTGGCCTTGGCCCCGGCCGGATCGGCCCAGACGTCGTGTCCGGCGACCGCTACGGAGCCGGCGTCCGGTCGGAGCAGACCGCAGGTCATTCGCAGCAGGGTTGTCTTGCCGGCCCCGTTGGGCCCGCAGATCCCGAAGAACGAACCGGCGGGGATCTCGGCAGTCAGATTGTCGACCGCCACCTTGTTGCCGTAGCGCTTGGTCAGCCCGAGGTACGCCACCGCCGCCGCGGTCACCTGTTACTCGCCCTCGCTGGGCCCGGCCTGGAAGGCGGAGATGCCGGTGATGGCCTGGCCCAGGATGAGAGTGTGGATCTCGTTGGTGCCTTCGTAGGTCAACACCGTCTCCAGGTTGGTCATGTGCCTGATGACCGGATACTCGAGGGTGATCCCGTTGGCACCAAGCACCGATCGGGCGATGCGAGCCACCTGGAGGGCGTTGCGGACGTTGTCGAATTTCCCGAAGCTCACCAACTCGGGGGTGATCCGGTCTTGATCCTTCATCCGGCCCAGGTGCAGCGCAAGGAGGGTCCCCCGGTTGACCGCCACCATCATCTCCACCAACTTCTGCTGGGTGAGCTGGAACGAAGCGATGGGCACTCCGAACTGGTGCCGCGTCGTCGAGTATTCGAGCGCAGTCTCGTAGCACGCCCGGGCCGCCCCCATCACTCCCCACAGGATCCCGTAGCGAGCCTCGCTCAGACAGGAGAGGGGCCCCCGCATCGAGGAGACTTGCGGCAACACGAAGTCGTCCGGGACCCGCACATTGTCGAGCACCAACTCGGATGTGATGGAGGCCCGAAGCGAAACCTTGCGGTGAATCAGGTTGGCGGCGAAACCCCGGCTGTCGGTGGGAACGATGAAGCCCCGAACGCCGCCTTCGGTACGAGCCCAGACGATCGCGACATCGGCGACGTTGCCGTTGGTGATCCACATCTTGGTCCCGTTGATGATCCAGTCCGATCCGTCCCGGCGGGCGCTGGTGCGCATCGAGGCCGGATCGGACCCGGAATCGGGCTCGGTGAGACCGAAGCAGCCGATGATGTCCCCGGCGGCCATCCCGGGGAGCCAGGTCTGCTTCTGCTCCTCGGACCCGAACTTCCAGATCGGGAACATGGCCAGCGAGCCCTGCACCGAGACGAAGCTCCTGGTGCCGGAGTCGCCGGCCTCCAGCTCCAGACAGGCCAATCCGTAGGCCGTGGCGCTGGTCCCCGCGCACCCGTATCCCTCCAGGTGCATCCCCAGCAAACCCAGGGCGCCCATCTCCTTGGCGAGATCCCGGGGAAAGGTGCCTTCTTCCCACCAGGTGCTTACCTCCGGCAACACGCGCTCCTCGGTGAACCGGCGGACCGTATCCCGCAGCAGCTTTTCCTCGTCGGACAGCAGGAAGTCGATATCGAGGAAGTCGTGGGGGTCGGGCGGCATGAGGAGAGGGTACTGCCTGCTGCCTACTGCTGACCGCCTGCTCAGTTGCTGTACGTCACCGCGAAGATCGGAGCCCAGCGCGCCATGAGAGCGCCATAGTGGTCGCCGGCAGTCTCCCAATCGTCGGCGTCGAGGGCGTCGATCGACGCCCACACCTCGGCCACCGAGTCGTCGAGAATCAGGTCCGCGTCCGGGAAGAGCTCGGCCACCCCGCCGTAGTCGAGTTCGATCATGGCGTTGTCGGGGAAGTCAGCCATCCACGAACCCAGGGCTCGCAGCTCGCCGACGATGGGATCGGGCATCTCGGCCCCGGCCAGCACTTCGACCGCTCGTTCGATGCGGTTGCGAGCGGTGGAGAGAGCTGTCCGGTAGCGCAGCTGGGGATGAAGGTGCCGGGCATCGAGCAGCCGTTCGGTGTGATCGAACGCCACAAACCAGCGGAGGGGCACGTGCCAGGCGGAGGTGAGGATGTGCGACCGAATGTCCGGCTCCCGGCGCCGGAGCTGGGTCAACTCCCGGTCGGCCTGGCGCGCCACCGCCTCCGGAATGATGATCGGTCGACCCCATGTCTCCAGGGCCCGGTGGAGGGCCAGCACCCCTTCCAGCATGCGGAGCTGGGGGCGGCGCGGGCAAACGAAGCGGCGTCCCTGCCATTCGGCGACCCAGGCGTCGTCGACCATGGACTCTCCCACGAATCCATAGGGCTCCCAACGACGGGTGCGGACACCCTGATCCCCGACGTGGGGGTCACACACCCCGAACTCGTCCTCGGGCAAATACACCCGGAGGTACGCCGACTTGATCACGCTGGTCATCCTACGGGGATACCGTCACAAGGACAGAGGCGAATCCAACCCTGGCCCGGTAGAGTGACGAGCAGGTGC
>DATHSX010000391.1:0-6826 GCA_035463935.1 Acidimicrobiia bacterium
GCTGGGGGGGCAGCGGGACGTATTCCTCTTCCTCGGTGACCGAGAGCAGCTCGAAGCCGAGGCGGGGGGCCAGCCGATCTATCACCTCGGTGACCAGATGGTCGGGGGCGGACGCTCCGGCCGTCAGCCCGACCACGGCGACGCCGGTGAGCCACTCGTCGCGAATGTCGTCCGCGCCATCGATTCGGTGAGCGGCGATCCCCCGCTCTCGCGCCACGCGGACCAGGGCCTTGGTGTTCGACGAGTTCTCAGAACCGACCACCAGGATCAAATCGCAGTGGGTCGCGAGCGATTCCACCGCTTCCTGCCGGTTGGTGGTGGCATAGCAGAGATCGCTCTTGCGGGACGTGACGAGAGCGGGAAAACGGCGATGCGCCTCCTCCAGCACCTGGCGCCACTCGAACGTTCCCAGCGTCGTTTGGGCGAGCAGTGCGACCTTGGCGGGGTCGTCTGGTGTGAACCCGTCGAGGTCCTCCTCGGGCTCGATCAGAGTCATCCGGGTGGGTGCCTCGGCCAGCGTTCCGAGGGCCTCGTCATGGCCGCGATGACCGACGTAGATGATCTCAAAACCCCGATCCGCCATCCGCTTCACCTCATGGTGGACCTTGGTCACCAGGGGGCAGACGGCATCGATCACGATCGCGGCCCGGGCGGCCGCCCCCGCCACCACTTCGGGGGAGGAACCGTGCGCCGAAAGCATCACCGGCGCTCCCGGCGGCACCCGGGAGATGTCCTCGACGAACACCACCCCCACCCGCTCGAAGGCACGCACCACCCAGTCGTTGTGGACGATCTGGTGGTAGCAGTAGACCGGTGGCTCGAACAACCGCACCATCCAGGTGAGGGCCTTGATGGCCATCTCCACCCCGGCACAGAAGCCCCGCGGCTCGGCCACGATCACACGTTCAACCATCCGGTAAAGGGTAGGTGAGCCCCGGGCTTTCTCTCGCGGCCAGCCGCTCGACGATTCGCTCCACCACCTGAGCGACCGACATCGTGGTGGTGTCGATATGGATGGCATCGGCCGCCGGCACCTGCGGCGACACCACCCGATGGGAGTCGGCCCGGTCCCGGCGGGCCAGCTCGACCTCCACCAGAGCCGGATCCTCGCCGGTCTGCGCCGCCCGCCGCCGGGCCCGTTCGGCCAGACCGGCCGTCAGCCACACCTTGAGCTGGGCGTCGGGAAACACGACAGTCCCTATGTCCCTGCCCTCGACCACGGCGTCGCCCCGATGCCCCTTCACCCATTCCCGCTGGTAACGAAGCATCAACGTCCGCACCTGCGGGATAGCCGAAACCGCCGAGACCGCCGCGGTCACCTCCGGGGTGCGGATCGCTCCAGAAACGTCCTCTCC
The DNA here is from genome assembly GCA_035463935.1 of Acidimicrobiia bacterium. Lineage (GTDB taxonomy): Bacteria > Actinomycetota > Acidimicrobiia > Spongiisociales > ZC4RG35 > DATEEG01. Next base: position 1,356 of record DATHSX010000391.1, read on the forward strand.
GTCGACCAGCATTCGCCCCATCTCCTGGCGGTAGCGGACGGCGCCGACCGCCGCCACCACCGCATCGGTGTCAGCGGGCTCCACACCGGCCCGGAGCACGGCCAGCGTGGCCGCTCGATAGAAGGCCCCAGTGTCGAGATGGAGCCAGCCAAGGCGTTCGGCCAGGCGCCGGCTCACGGTGGACTTGCCCGCTCCCCCCGGACCGTCGACGGCGATGATCACAGCTGTCCCAGCATGTCGAAGAACGCGGGCCAGGTCTTGGTCACCACCCCGGGGCGATCGATGACGATGCCCGGTTGTCGCAACCCGAGAACGGCGAACGCCATCGCCATCCGGTGGTCGTCGTAGGTGTCGATGATGGCCGGGTGGAGAGGGCCGGGAATGACGACCAGGTCGTCTCCCTCCACCCGAGCGCTCGCCCCTACCCGGCTGATTTCGGTGACGAGGGCGGCCAGCCGGTCGCTCTCCTTGTAGCGGAGGTTGCCCACGTTGCGGATCCGGCTGGACCCGTCCGCAAAGAGGCAGGCCACCGCCAGGGCCAGCACGGCATCGGGAGCGATGTTCATATCGACATCCACCGGCTGCAGCCGGGCGGGGGCCATCAGATCCAGGCGGTGAGCCGTACGCCGCGCGCTGCAACCCATCGCCTCCAGTACCCCCACGATGGCCAGGTCCGGCTGGGTCGAGGTAGCCGGAATCCCCTCGACGCCGATCGTGCCTCCCGTTATGGCCGCAGCCACGAGCGGGTAGGCGGCAGCCGAAGCATCGGCTTCGATGTGATAGTGGGCGGACCGATAGCCTCCGGGAGCCACCCGAAACCAGTCTTCGTCTTCCTCCACGATTGCCCCGAAGGCGGCCATCACTTCCAGAGTCGAGGTGAGATAGGAACGGCTCACCGCCGGCCCGGTCAGGGCAATCTCGACCTGAGATTGGGCCAGCGGCGCCACCAGCAGCAGAGCGGTCACGAACTGACTCGAGCGCGTCGGATCAACCCGAATCTTCCCCCCCGGCAGGTAGCCGTGCCCGTGGACCGTGGCCGGGAGCCGTTGATCGGTGCTGACCACCTCCACCCCTGCGGCCCTGAGCGCATCGAACAACTCTCGATGCGGCCTCTCCAGGAGCCTGCCCCGGCCCGTCACGGTGACTTCTCCCGGCACCAGGGACGCCACGGCCAGCAGAAACCGGGCAGTTGTCCCGGATAGCCCGGCGTCGATCGGAGCGATCGGCGGAAGGAGGGCGCCTCCCGACCCGAGTACCAGCCACGGATCGTCGTTGTCGTCAATCGACACCCCGAGATCCCGAAGCCCGTTCCGCATGACGCCGGTGTCGTCGGCCTCCAGCGGATCGTGGAGGTGGCTCACCCCGGCGGCCAGGCCGGCGGTGACGAGCGCCCGGTTCGTGAAACTCTTCGATCCGGGAGGTCTCACCACTGCCTCCACCGGTTGCCGGCGCGGCTCGATGCCAAGCTGGTCGGGATATTGCACTGGCCGGGAGGTTAAGGCCCGGCCGGCTGCTCTCCGACGGCGGCGTATAGCCGGGCGACCTCCCGGCTATCGAGGCGTCTCCAGTCCCCCGGCTTGAGGTTCCGGTCCGAGAGCGGTCCGATGGCAGTGCGCACCAGCCGCCGCACCGGATGACCGACCTCGGCCAGCATCCTCCTCACTTCGCGATTCCGGCCCTCGGTCATCACGAGTTCGATGAGGCTCTGGTCTCCGATGGATTGCAGCAGGCGAACCCGCCGTGCCTTCCCGATCCCATCCTCCAGCGCGACTCCTTCGGTCAAGAGGCGCATCGTCCGATCGGGGGGCCGGCCACCCACCGTCGCGATGTAGGTCTTGGTCATGCCGTACCGGGGGTGGGTTGCCCGCAGGACGAGCTCGCCATCGTTGGACAGCAGCAGCAGACCCTCGGTGTCGGTGTCGAGCCTCCCCACCGGCACCACCCTCGGGTGGGAGGGAACCAGGTCGACCACCGTCGGCCGGTGCTGCGGGTCGTGAGCCGTCGACACCACTCCGAGCGGCTTGTAGAGGAGGTAGGTAACGAGGTCGGGGGCCACCGGGATGGGCTGACCATCGATCTCCACCCTCTGGCGGGCGGTATCCACCCGATCGCCCAAAACCGCCACGCGCCCATCGATCGTCACCCGGCCTGCCTCGATCAGTAACTCGGCGGCACGCCGGGACATCAACCCTGCCGTGGAGATCGCCTTCTGCAGCCGGACCCTGCTCTCGTCCACTCCGCTTCCGCCTTCCCGCCGGTTGGGGGGAGAATCCTTGCTCGGCTGTCAGTTCGGCCGGAACGTCTCTTCGAGAACCTCCACGACATCGGCCGGGGGCACGTGGTCGGCCAGCGGGGGCAACTCCTCGAGGCCGTTGATCCCGAGCTTTTCGAGAAAGAGGTCCGTCGTTCGGTACACGGCCGGATTGCCGGGCCCCGGAAGCCGCCCGGCCTCTTCCACCAGGCCCATCCGTTCCAGGGTGCGGATCGCCGAATCCGAGTCGACTCCCCTGATCTCACCGATCTGGCCCCGGGAGACGGGCTGGCGGTAGGCGATCACCGCCAGCACCTCGAGCGAGGCACCGGTCAATCGCCGGGCGGTGGCCGAGGAGGAGAAACGCTCCAGAAACGGGTAGGCGTCGGGATGCGAGTAGAGCCGCCAGCCGCCCGCCGAGTTCCGCAACACCAGCCCGCTCTCGCGGTTGAGCAGGTCGGCGGCGAGTCCCTCGAGGGATTCCTGCACCTGCTGACGGGGCACTTCCAGCACTTCGGCGAGTTCCTCGACCGGCACGGGTGCTTCGGTCACGAACAGGATGGCCTCGAGGGCGGCCCGAGTATTCATCGCAGGTCGATCTCCGCGGCTCCCGACCGATGGCGGACCGTGATCGGTGCCTGCCAGTGCTCCTGGCGAACCTCCAGGAGCCCCCAGCGGGCCATCTCCAGCAGGGCCAGGAAATAGGCGGCGATCTCGACATTGCGCCGGCAATGCGCGATCAGATAGTCGAAAGTCGCCTCCACCTCCTGGCTTACCCGCACCGTGAGCTCGTGGATCGCCGCCTCCACCGAGGGCAGCTCCAGGTCGAGATGGTCGAGGTCGGGGTCGGCGGCGGCCCGCGCCATCACCCGGCCCGCCAGGGCCGCGAGGCCGGTCGGGTCGATTGGCACCACGACCTGGGGAGGGCTGAGCGTGATCCGCTGATCCAGCCCCGATATCCGGGGCACCAGCCGGTGGGTCTCCTGCATCCGGCGCAGCAGGACGGCGGCAACGTCCTTGAACGTGACGCACATCAACAGCCGGGAGAGCAAGCGGTCGCGCTCTTCCATCAGGGCGAGCTCTTCGTCGAGGTCGATCTCAGTGCCGGGGGGCAGCAGCCGGTGAGCCTTGAGCTGAATCAAAGTGGCTGCGATCAGGAGGAACTCGCTGGTGACATCGAGGTCCATCTCCCGCATCTGCTCGAGATACCCCAAGTACTCGCTGATCAGGTCCGTGAGGCTGACCGCGGCGATATCCACCTGATGACGGTTGATGAGCTGGAGAAGGAGGTCGAGCGGTCCCTCGAACACAGCGGTGGAAACCTGATACGGCATGGGGCGATCAGCGCTGAGTGTGGCTGCGGGCGGCGGGAAAGGCAACGACCCCGCTCATCAGCCGCGATCGGCCGATTGGAGAAGCTCCCAGTCCCATTCCGGAATCGCGGCCGGTCGCGGGCCGTGATGGCTCCGGGCGAATTGCACCACGATCGTTTCGGCGCCCGTCGCTTCCAGCTCGGCAGCGGCCATCTCACCGTGGGCCAGGTAGCGGGCCCAGGAGCCGCGGGACGGGCCACCGAGCTTGGCCCAGGCCGAGGCCAGACTCCGGCCGATCGGCCCCAGGCCCGCCCGGCGCTTGCCGACGTCGTGAAGCAGAGCCGCCCTGATCAGATCCACCCGCCCGGGCGCTCCCGCCAGGACTATCCGGGCCGCATGGTACCCATGGAGCTGATCGAATGAGGGTTGGGCGAAGAAGAGCTCCGGCTCGCCCGACCGCAACCAGGTGCGAATCTGTTCGATCTCACCGGGCCGCAGCGAACGGGCCATCATCACTCCGGCGAATCGGCGCGCCAGATGGCTCCAGCTGCCCAGGGAAGAGTCGCTCAACCGATGCCCAGCGGACGGGTCAGGAGCCCAGCTTGGCCTTGCACTCGACACACAGCACGGACTCGGGCCGGGCCTCCATGCGAGCCGGGTCGATCTCCTTGCCGCAGCTGGCGCAGATGCCGTATTTGCCATCCTCCATGCGGGCCAGCGCCTCATCCACTCCGTTGAGCTGACCCCGGAGGGTGTCGACCAGCCCGAGAACCTCGGTCCGCTCGGCGGTGGCGGCGCCGGCATCGGCAAAGCCGTCGCCGAACACGAGATCGGGGCGCAGTTCACCATTCTCCTCCGAACCGAGTTCGGCGAGCTGGCGGACCAAGCGAGCCCGGGCTTCTTCGAGCTGGGTGCGGGCCGATTCGAGGTTGATGGCTGGCATGGCTGGCACTTATCTACTTCGGGGGTGCGAGAGGAGAAAAACTTCCACCAAATGCTGAGGTGACACCCTGGTGTACACCTGCGTGGTGCTGATCTTAGCGTGGCCCAGCATGACCTGGACAGACCGCAGGTCCGCTCCCCCCTCCACCATGTGCGTCGCGGCCGAATGACGAAGGGTGTGTGGTGACACCGAAGCCGGGTCGAGGCCGATCCGGGCGGCGTGCTGGCGCACGATACGGAAGGCTGACTGCCGGGTGAGCCGTCCCCCCCGCATGTTGAGAAAGATCGCATCCGCCGCCCCGGGCCGCGCCAACCGCAGCCGATCGGGTAACCACCCGGCGAGCGCCGCCACGGCGGCCTGGCCGATGGGAACGAGCCGTTGCCGATCACCCTTGCCGGTGACGATCGCCACCTTTTCCTCGAGGTCCAGGTCGGGTAGGTCCAGACCGACCGCCTCGCTGACCCGGGCGCCCGTGGCGTAGAGGAACTCGAGCAGGGCCCGGTCTCGTCGGCCCGCCACCGATGCGGGATCGGGCGCCTCCATCAGGGCAATGGCCGTGTCGACCGGAAGCGCTTTGGGGAACTGATCGGGCCGGCGGGGAGCCTCCAGTAACCGGGTCGGGTCGGCGGTGGCCAGCCCCTCGGCGAGCAGGAACCGGTAGAGGCCCTTCACCGCGGCCATCTTCCTGGCCACGCTCGTGGCGGCCAGGCCGCGACCGTGGAGATGGGCGACGAACCTGTCCAGGGCGGAAGGATCGGGGTCCCGCCCCCCCAGGAATGCGAGGTACTGATCCAGGTCACGCCGGTAAGCGGCGACCGTATGCGGGGAAAGGCCCCGTTCTACCGCCAGGGACGAAAGGTAGTCCTCGACCCCGATCGCCCTCCCCGCCATCTGTTACCGCGGGCCCGATAGTCCGGCCAGAGCTTCTTCCGGGGCGACGTGCGGAAGGCCCAGGCTGCCGGCC
>DATHSX010000392.1:0-4083 GCA_035463935.1 Acidimicrobiia bacterium
GCAGAGCCGCCCTCGCAGCCATTACCGATGTCTCGTTCTACGCCAGCCTCACCGGCCAAGGACTCTCGACCGAACAGGCCATCAAGGCGGCCACCGTCCTGGCCGAATCGGCCGTGGGTCATCGGTAGCCGGTGACACTGGGGAGCCCTGGATGCCTGGGCACCTTGGACGCAACGGGAGCCCCTCCAGCGAGGGGCTCCCATGTGCGGGTCAGATTCGAATCAGAGAATCCAGATGAGGGCAAAGGTCACAGCAGCGGCCAGGGCCGCGACTGCCAGCACCACTCCGGTGACGACCCGAACCGAGTACCTCTTGTCCTCGAGGAACACTTTGCGGGCGTAGACCCCGAACGCTATGGCTAGCAGGACCCCGGCCCCGGTGAACATCCCGAAGTACCAATGCTCCACCAGGCCTGAAAGGATCCAGTTGCTCGGTGCGTAATACATGTACGCGCCGACCGCAGCTGCCATAACACCGATCACGCCGAACACCCATTCGGTGAAGTGGCTCATGACCGGCGTCCGGGTGATCTCGGTCCGCAGCTTCTCTTGTAGCAGCGTCACAGAGACCACCTCCTTTCTGGCTGGTCCCCCGAAGGGGACTTGCCGAATCTGAGTGTGTGTCCTAGCCGGGGAAGCGTCCAGGGCCGAAGGACCCTCCCGCCCCGACTCGTCCCAAGCGCCGGCTTCCTGCTCCGTTCGCCTCGTTTCGGCTCTCTCCCGGACGCCGAACCGGACCCCCCGGTTCTGTTCAGGCCGAGGCCCCCGTCTAGTGACGGAGAGACCATCTCCAGAGACGGGAGGAGGCGATGACCAGAACCGCCGCGACCGCCAGCAACAGCGCCGTCAGTCGGGTCGAGCCCCGTCCGAGCAGGGCGTCGACCGGGAAAGTGGTCAACATCGCCCGAAGGACAGCGCCCATCGTGTTCCTCGTGGAAGGAGTGCGGAGGGAAAGGAAAGCAGCTTAGGATCCGAGGCCCAAATGATTCAAGGCACCGAACTCGCCGCGATTCCCCTGTTCTCGGCTCTCACTGACGCCGACCGTGACGAGATTGCGGCCGCCATGCGCGAGGACCGAGTGCCGGAGGACACGTTCGTCATCGAGCGAGGAGACCTCTCCTACAAGTTCTTCGTGATCTTGGAAGGTGCGGCCCGGGTAGAACGCGCGGGAGCCCATCTGGCCACTCTGGGTCGAGGCGACTTCTTCGGGGAGGCCGGCGTCATCCGAAAAGAACTGCGCAACGCCGATGTGCTGGCCATCACCCCGCTGCGGCTCGGCGTGCTCATCGGATGGGACGTGCGCGATTTGATGTTTCGCTATCCGAGCCTCGAGACGCGTATCAAGGGCGCCATCGGCGAGCGCACCGACCCCTGAGGGCCCGAGCCTGCCAAGAAAAGGGCCCCGGGAAGATCTCCCGGGGCCCTTCCTTTATCGCTGGCTACTGGTCAGCGATTCTTCCCCCTGTTCCCCTGACCGGCCCAGGACGGGCGTCCATGCCCGTTGCCGGGGCCATCTCCCTGGCTCGAAGTCAGCTCTCCATCCTCGCCACCGGTGTCCTTGTGCTTCCCACACGTGACCTCGGCGGTAGTGAGGTCCACGTCGCCCTCGACGGTGGCGACCGTGGTAGTGGTCGTCGAAGCGGTGCTGGCTGTTACCTGCTGGTCACCCTTGCCCCAGTCGGTCTGGGCTACGCGGGACACCATGCACCCACTGCCCCGGTAACCCGCGCTCTTCAGAGCATGGACCAGGCTCGACACGATCTGCCCATGGTTGACCTGACCGTTGGGTCCGGTCACATCGACGGCGCTGAGATCACAGTCGCCGTCGGTCTGGCCATAGGCAACGGTGGTGCTGGTGTTCTCGGTGTCCTCGAAGACCACCGGATTGCCGCCCTTTTCGAGGCTGGTCACGTGCCCCGATTGATCGGCCACGTATTCGTACGTGCCGTCTTCCACCGTACAGTCGTAGGCGGCTACTTCCGGATCGGAGGCGCCCCACAGCAGCATCCGGTTCTCCGGGTCGTATCCGCTCACGAAGATGGTGGTGGCGGCGATTGCGGTTCCGGCCACCCCTATCACCATCGTCGCAGCCAACACCAAGGTCAGATGTCGTCGCATCCCCTACTCCTTTTCCGCTTGCTACAGGGTCAGTCGCCGGGGGCGTCGGTTTGTTACACACTCAGAGTGGTCGAATAGCCACTTATAGTGAGACAATGGCTAAAACCGGCCACCCATAGTGATCATGCAAAGAGGCGCCTTCCTGGGAAGTGCAGAAATTCGGGCTTGAGCGGGCTTCGACACCGCGACAATCCGCCGGATGCCCTCCCCCTCCCTGATTGTCGATGCTCGCTCGCTGGTGAAGAGGTTCAAGGACCAGGCTGCCGTGGACCACCTCGACCTGGCGGTCCCCTCCGGGGCCCGGGTCGGGTTGCTCGGGCCCAACGGGGCCGGGAAGACGACCACCCTGCTGATGCTCCTCGGGGCGATCCTCCCCGACACCGGCTCTATCGGGATCGCCGGACATCGGCTGCCGCATGGCCGTTCGCGCGCCATGGAAAAGGTGGGGTTCGTGGCGGGCTACCTCCCCCTGCCGGAGAACCTGACCGTGCGCGAGGCTCTGTCGCTGTTCGCCGGATTCGCCGGGATACGCGTCACCCGGCCCGTCGTCGAGGAGGCAATTGCAGCCTTTGGCCTTAGCGACCTGGCCGACCAGCGCAACCAGGAGCTGTCCTCGGGTCAGCGCACCCTGGTCAGTATCGCCAAAGCCACCCTGCACCATCCCGCCCTGCTCGTGTTGGACGAGCCCACGGCCAGCCTCGATCCCGACATGGCGCGACGTGTTCGGCAGTCGCTGCTCGAACTGCATCGCCGCGATGGCACGGCCCTGCTGGTGACCTCCCACAACATGAAGGAGGTGGAGATCCTGTGCGAGCGGGTGGTGCTGATGTCACAAGGACGGATCGTCGCCGATGGCACGCCAAGCGAGATCGCCGCACAGTTCGATGTCGATGACCTCGAGGGCGCCTTCCTGGCGGTCGCCGCCAGGCTGAGAGGAGGGGGAGCCCGATGAACAGCACCCGGGTGGCGGCGGTGATCCGCCGGCACTGGCTCATCCTCTGGCGGTCGCCGCACCGCTGGTTCGAGATCGCCTTCTGGCCGGTGATGGATGTCATCCTGTGGGGTTCTCTGGGCTTCTTCATCGCACAGGAGAACGAGGCCAGCCGGGCCGGTGTCCCCTACCTGCTGGCCGGGCTCATGCTCTTCTGGACGCTGACCCAGGTGCAAATGACCGGGTCCACCACGTTCATGGAGGAAACCTGGACCCGCAACCTGCTCAACGTGCTCACCACCCCGGTCAAGCCGCTCGAGTACCTGGCGGGCACCTCGGTCTTCGGACTGGCCAAGCTGGCCTTGACCCTCATCACGCTGACGGTCACGACCATCTTCCTCTACGGGTTCAACCTATCGGCAGTCGGGTGGTCGGTGATCCCGATCGTTACCCTGCTCGTGTTGAACGGCTGGGCGCTCGCCCTGATCGTGATCGGGCTGATCCTCCGGTTCGGTCAGAGCGCCGAGATCCTCACCTGGGGCCTCAATTATGTGGTGCTCGCCATCTCCGGGGTGTTCTTCCCCGTGGAGGCGCTGCCCGCCGGCCTGCGGTTCGTGTCCAATCTTCTCCCCACGACCCATGCCTTCGCGGCCGCCCGCAGCGTGCTGGATGGCGCCGCCGTGCCCTGGGACCGCCTGGCGACTTCGGCCGCCGGCACCGTGGTGGCGCTGGCCCTCAGCACCTGGTTCGGGGCCGTCATGCTGCGTGTCTTCCGGTCACGCGGCTTCGTTACCCGGTACTCCTAGGGGATGCCTTCAGAGCCCGCAGTCGGCGAGCACGGCGTCCGCCGCTCCCTCGGCGATGAAGGACCGCTCGAAAGCTGCTACCTGGCGGATCTCCTCTTCGGTCAACACCGATCCGAAGCTAGGCATGACCGCGGTGATCTCCTTGCCGGGAGCGCCATACGTGGGACCGACCTCGTCTTTCCAACCCTCCGACCCGAGGGTGATCCACTGCATCTGCATGTCGCAGGCG
>DATHSX010000393.1:0-3955 GCA_035463935.1 Acidimicrobiia bacterium
GGAGCTGTTCGAGCGTCCAGCCGCCCTGGTCCTTGGCGGTGTGATGGCGGGGACAGAGTGGACCGAGGTTGGCCGCCGTGGTCGGCCCTCCCTGCGCCCAGGGCCGGTTGTGGTCGAGATCGGCGCGGGTGGCCGGGGCCCGACAGCCCATGAAGACGCAGGTGGGGTGGTAGGCGGCCACCATCCGGCGCTGGGCAGCGGTGGGTCGGCGCCGGGTGGTCCCGGTCCAGACCGGTTCGCCGGTGTCGGGAGCGGTGACGGTGACCCGCCACTGGGCCCGGTCTTCGACCATCCGCCGGGCAACGTCGGCCAGCAGGGGTCCCCACCCGGCCACCTCGGCCGGTTGGTCGTCGAGTCCCGCCAGGGTGGTGAGATCGATCCGCAGGTCCACCACTCCCCGCCCACCTCCGGTCGGTAGTTGCCGTCCTTCCAGCAGGTCCAAGAGGACGTCGGCTCGGAGCTGGTCCATGTTGCGGGTCTCCCCCTTCACCCGGAGGCGGCCGGCCAGGAGGTTGACCTGGTCCAGGGCCCGCAGCGCCCGATCGGCGGGGAGGCGGAACCCGGTGAGGGTGGCGGTGCCGTCGGAGTCCTGCTCCAAGGTGACATGACGGTCGGCCACCGACCGTTGGTACCTCTGGCGGGCGGCCTCGGGGTCGGCGGCGATGACCAGCCGGTCGATGCGGGCGGCGATCTGGCCGGTGGTCTGGCCAGAGGCCTTCTCGAGGACCAGGTCGACCAGGCGAGCAGCAACCTCCTGATCGGCTACCGCCAGCCGTTCACAGATCACCCTGGCCTTGGGAAGGTCGATCCGCCCCTCCGACAGGGCTCTCGCCACCTGCGGGAAACGCAGGTTGAGGTCATGAGCGAGACCCAGATGCCGGTCGGCCGCCCGGCGGGTGCAGGACAAGGCGGCCTGGATCTCCTCGGAGGTGAACTCGAAGACGCCCTCCCCGGCCAGCCGCTCTTCGGCGTCCATCACCGCCCACATGTCGGCGTAGAACTCGGCCTGCAAGTGAGCGACCTGGCGGGCCCGCGCCTTCATCAACACCACCAGCCCGTAGCCATCGAGCTTTTTCCGGTCGATCGAGGCCAGCACCTGTCCCAGCTCGGGACCGGGGGCCATATCGTCGATCTGGTCCATCCGATCGAACCGTTCAGGCAAGGTCGTAGCGAACATCTGTTCGAAACATACGCCCTGCCGGGCAACGGTTCAAGACCCTTGTCGGAAGGAATTTTCGGCGGCCTAACGGTCTCCTGGCAATGCGGAACGAGGCCCTAATTGCGGACTGTTACTGTCCGCAATGACCGATAAGGTCGGGGGATGTCGATCACCGTCAACTCCCTCGTTGTCGATTGTCACGACCCCCAGGCCGTCGCCCGGTTCTGGTCGGCGGCCCTCGATTGGCCGATCTTCTTAGAGACCGACGACGAGGTGTTGATCGCTCCCTTTGATGAACCGCGTCCAGGGGTCGTCCCGGTGCTGTTCGGGCGCAATCCCGATCAGAAGCAGACCAAGAACCGCTGGCACTTCGACCTGGCTCCGAGCGACCAGGCGGCCGAGGTGGCTCGACTGGAAGAGCTCGGAGCCAAGCGCGCCGACATCGGCCAGAAGGATGTGTCCTGGGTGGTGATGGTCGACATCGAAGGCAACGAGTTCTGTGTCTTGGAGTCGTTGCCCGCCGAGCTTCCCAGCAGCGCCTGAGGGTGGCTGAGCGCGGCGATCCCGGCGCAAGTACGTAGCATCCGGCCATCGCCTACGACCAACGACTCGCCGACGACCTCCGGGCTCGCCTCTCTGGTCATCAGGGAGTCACCGAGCGGGAGATGTTCGGGGGAATCGCTTTCCTGATCAACGGCAACATGGCGGTCGGCGTCACCGGCCACGAGTTGATGGTCCGGGTGGGGAAGGAAGGTCACGACGCCGCCCTGGCCCGTCCCGGCGCCCGGATCTTCGACATGTCGTCCCGTCCGATGCAGGGCTGGGTGGTGGTGGCACCCGAAGGCTTTTCCACCGACGCCGATCTTGACTCGTGGGTAGACGAAGGCGTTCGCTTCGCCCGGAGCCTGCCGGCGAAATAGCCGACCCCGACCTCAGCAATCCGGATACCGAGAGTGACTCACCAGTCCGGGACGCTCGAATCCGGTGGAACCTGCAAAGTCAAGGATCTGTCACCGCTAGCCGGTACTTTGCAGCCAGGTGGCGGACGCTTCGATGTACCGGGAAGAACCCGATCTACTCAAGCTCTCCCTGCGAGAGCTCGGGCATCCGTGTGGCGCCGCCACCCGAGAGCGCGCAACCAAACAGCCCCGGGCGTCCCTCGTGCGATGGGGCGTCCTCCGCGACCTGTTGGTCGACTCCTGGCAGAACCCGAATGAGACCAATGAGGTGGTCGCCCGGCGGCACCTGCAGGCGTTGAGCCCGATCGAACGTGACCTGACCTGGAAGATGTTCCTCAACGTGCGCTGGATCCTTCCATTGCCGGAGGGGTCCGAGATCGACTTCCAGGGCGAGTCCCGCTACTACGAGCACATGGAGGCGGGGATCGCCACCTCGGTGTACATCACCTGGTCCTTCCTTCACCCCGACGGCACCAGGGAACGCTTCCGGCTCAAGACCGGGAGATCGGTTACCAGCTCGGAAGAGGCGGCGCTCCTCTGGCGGGATGCCGAAACCGGGGAGGCGTTCCACGACGTCATGGCCTGGTCGGGAGAGATTGCCGACATCGATCAACCCGCCTCGCTCGAGGAGCGGCTGCGAGAGGTGATCGAAGGGTCGACCGCCCTCGGTGATCCCAGCCCCCGGCCCGGCTACTACTGCGTCCGTTGCGACCGGGCCGCCCGCTGCGGCGTCTACCCCACGTCCGAAAGTGGCAAGGCCCCCACCCACGCCCGGACGCTCAACCTGACCAAGACCGATCTGATCGACCTGGCCCTCTGCCAGCGGCGGGTGGCCTGGCGACGGGTGCACGGCATCCCCTACGACAGCGGTGACGACCCTGCCGGAAGCGACGAGCTCTCCCGGGGGATCGAATTCCATCGCTTGCTCACCACCGCCCACGCCAGCGACGATCCCGCCTCGGCAGTGGAGGACTTCCTCCACGCCCTTCCCGTCTCGGAGGTGGCTGACTTCCGCCAGATGTGGGAAAACCACCTGACGCTGCTCGCGACCGACGGACTCACCGTCCGCCGCACCGAGTTCCCGGTCGGGATCACCCTCCTCGCAGGAGAGAAACAGGACCTGCGCGGCGCCACTCTCATGGGCTTCCTCGATCTCACCGCCCGCGACGCCTTGGGCAACCCCGCCGCCATCGAGGTGAAGACCGGCACCTCGGTTGTCTCCGAGGTAGAAAACGACCTCTACGCCGTGGGGATGAGGCGTTGGCTCTCCCCGGGGCAGCGGGTGGTGATCCACCGCCACCACGTGCGACGCAACCCGCCCGAGTGTGACCGGTTCGAGTATTCCGACACGGACGTAGAGCAGGCCATCGCCCGGCTACGAGCGAGACTCGCCCCCGCCCTGACCTGGGACTGGGACGACCCGCTGCAGCCTCCCTTCCAGATTGGCGCCTGGTGCCAGGGTTGCCGGCACCAGTCGATCTGCGGCGTCTACCGCTAAGAGGGTTTGCGGGACGTTGTCGACTCGGCGGCCTGCTCAATGGCGTTGGCTTTTCCGAAAACGCCCTCGCACTTGAGCTGCCGGGAACCGGAGGGTGCTTCGCCTCGTCGTACCACCACGACCAGACGAGAGGACGACATGGCGAAGCGAGTTACTCGCACCCTCAGGCGGATCGGTTTCCTGACGTTGACGGTGGCGGCCGCCCTCGCCCTGGCGGCGGCTCCGGCGCTCGCCTGCGGCGGGTTGGTGGGTGAGAACGGAAGCATCCGACTGGTCCGGACCACCACCCTGGCCGCCTACAACGATGGGGTGGAGCGGTACGTCACCGCCTTCGAGTTC
>DATHSX010000394.1:0-1504 GCA_035463935.1 Acidimicrobiia bacterium
GAGAGGTCTTTCACCGGAAACGAGGGAGGGGCCGGCCCCGGAGGGGGGAAGCCCACCTCCCGGTGCAAGCGAGTCGGCAAGACCTGATCGAACTGGTCAAATCGGCCTGAAACTGGAAGGGCCCCGGCGGTACACCGGGGCCCTTTGCCTGTCGGGGGAGAATCTCAGCCCACGGCCAACCGGCGCAGCCGGGTCGGGCTGGAGGGATGGCGCATCTTGGCGAGAGCCTTTGACTCGATCTGGCGGATCCGTTCCCGCGTCACGTTGAAGATGCGGCCCACCTCGTCGAGGGTCTTGGGCTCTTCGGTGCCCAGACCATATCGCATCTCGATGACCAGCCGCTCCCGCTCGTTGAGCCGTCCGAGCACCTGGCGAAGGTCGGTCTGGTTGAGCCGGGCGAGCACCAACTCGAAGGGGGTGACGGCATCCTCGTCCTCGATGAAGTCCCCGATGGTGGCGTTGTCCTCGCCGACCGGCTCGAAGAGAGAGATGGGCTCCGGGGCGACTCGCTTGGCCTCCCTTACCTTGCCCACAGTCAGGCCGGCCTCTTCCGCCACCTCTTCGTCGGTGGGGACCCGGCCCAGGCGCTTGATAAGCGTGTTCTCCGCGGTCTGCATCTGGGTGATCGTGTCCATCATGTGCACCGGAACCCTGATGGTCCGGCTCTTGTCCGCTATCGCCCTGGTGATGGCCTGGCGAATCCACCAGGTGGCATACGTGGAGAACTTGAAACCCTTGCGGTATTCGAACTTCTCGACGGCGCGGATGAGGCCGAGGTTGCCCTCCTGGATCAGGTCGAGGAACGGCAGGCCGGAGTTGGGATACCGCTTGGCGATGCTGACCACCAGGCGAAGATTGGCCTGAATGAAGCGCCGCCGGGCGCGGTTCCCGGCCGCAATCATCTCGTCGAGGCGCACCCGTTTCTCCGAATCGGACTCGGTCGCCTGGGCCAACTCCGCCCGCCGTCCCTTCTCGATGACCTTGGCGAGGACCACCTCCTCGTCCGCCGTCAGCAGCTCGTAGGTGCCGATGCCATCCAGATACTGGCGGATCGCCTCTTCGCTCGAATCGCCGTCTATGAACTTGCTCATCCTCAATCCACTGGTTCGTTGGGAGGGGAGGGATTCATCACCGCACCCCTTCCAGGCCTGGTTTGCTAATCCCAACTATCGGCCCCCACCGGGGCAAGGTTGAACGCTGGCGAAGGCCGCTGGCATCATTTCCGACTGCCCGAACCGACTAGTCCTTCGGGAGGACAGCCGGGGCCCGGGTAACCTGTCGCTTCCCCACGCCCGGGGCGTTTAGCTCAGCTGGAAGAGCGCTTCCCTTACAAGGAAGAGGTCGGCGGTTCGAGCCCGTCAACGCCCACCGAAAACGCCTGTCGGCATTTGGGTGTTCCGAGCTTCATGCTCTGAGTTCCTTGCCTTCGGGCCGCGTCTGAGTTCCGGCGGACATGCCTCCCGATTGATGTTGCCCGTTCCTCGTCAAGGAAGAGGTCGAAGGG
>DATHSX010000395.1:0-2310 GCA_035463935.1 Acidimicrobiia bacterium
GTGGATGGCGGCCCGCACCCGGCCGCACATCGGCGCCATCGCCGCCGCGGTCGGCTCGATGTCGGTGTCGCGGGTCCCGATCACGAGAAGATCGGCGGCCGGGAGGACCGCCCCCATGCTCAACTGCCGGAACCGATCGGCCAATGCCCCGGAGCGGGAGACGACCCCGACAATCCTGTGCCCCGCTGTCTCCGCGGCCAGGGCCAGCGATCCGCCCGCCCGCCCCGGCGCCGCCACGATGATGTCCAAGAAAGGCTCCAGTCCTAGGGGTACCGGTCCGGCCGGCAGGCTAGATGATCCCGGGGATCAGACGCTTGGTCACCCGTTCCGCATACGATCCATAACCCGGATAGGCGGCCCGCAGCCGGCGCTCCTCCCAGTCCGCCTTGGCCCCAAACAACACTGCGAGGGCCATCACTATCGCCAAAGCGAGCCACGAACCGGCGACGAACGTCAAACCCCCCAGGGCCAGGACAATCCCGCCGTACATCGGGTGCCGAACCAGCCGGTAGGGGCCGGCGGTGGCCAGGTCACCCGCGGCCAGGGGCTCGGGAAAAGGAGTGAGCGACCGGCCCAGCGCCGGCACGGCCCCCACCAGTAGCGCGGCCCCCGCCAACACAGGAACCAGGCCCAGCCACCGGCCGCCGCTCGGTGACTGCAGACCTACCAGGAACGCCCACAGCCAGGCGATCAAGAGCACGCCCTGTCCCACCACCCACCAGCCTCCCCGGGCGGCGAAGCCCCGGGCTGGCCTCTCCCAACCGCGCCAGAGCCGACGCACCTCCTGGGTGGCTACCGCCTCCTGTAAATCGGTCACCGAGGACTCGGCAATCGTCGACTGCGGCCAGGCTTCGGACAGCGGTTCCAATACGAACCGCCGTTCCGCGGCCCGGGGATGGGGGATCTGGAGCCGGGGATCATCGACGGTGACGCCCTCGTAAAGGATGATGTCGAGATCGAGCGAGCGCGGTCCCCAGCGTTCGGCGCGCACCCGACCGGCGCGCTGTTCGATATCCAGCAGACGCTCGAGCAGGGTCCCCGGCTCCAAATGCGTATCGAGCACGACGACCGCATTTAGGAAGGGATTCTGGGTTGGTCCACCCACCGGCGCCGATTCATAGAGTGACGAAGCCGCCAGCCGCTCTCCCAGGTCCCCCAGCGACTCCCAGGCGCGGCGAAGGTGGGTGAGCCGGTCCCCCAAATTCGAGCCCAGGGCGATCGCGGCCCGGGTCATCGGCTCAGGAACGGACGACGGTGACCGTGACCGCCACATCGGAAAAGGGCACCGGAAGCGGCGCCTCCGGCTTGTGTACGGTCGCCCGCACCCATTCCACCCGCCCGTCATCCATGACCACCGTTGCCACCCGCCGGGCCACCCGCTCGAGCAGGTTCCAGCGCTCAGCAGTCACCACGTCATGGATCCGCCGGGACAGTTCGCCATAGTCGAGAGTGTCGGTGAGTTGGTCGGAACGCCCGGCCCGATCGAGGTCGATGCCCACTTCGACGTCGATCAGGAAAGGCTGGCCTCGCCTCGCTTCGCTGGCAAGCACGCCGTGATGGCCAAATACCTCGATGCCCTTGATCGAGATGGTCCCCAACGGTCGCGGCCCGGGGTCCGTCACGCCTTGTTGGGAACCAGGGACCGACCTTCCGGGCCCAGCGGCCGTTTCAGGATCTCCTGCACCAGGGCCACCGCCATAATCGGTTCGGCCACCATCCCCGACCACACCAGGTAGCCGGCGAGGATCCCGCCCAGGTTGTCATCGATCACCTCGCGATGCAACAGCACCCGGGCACCCTCCTCACCGAGGGCCTTGTGCAGAGCCTTGAAGACATGGTCGGCCTCAGACTTCGTTGGCTCGGCCGCGACGGCCACCTGACTCACGGCCAGGCCGGCGTCCCGATATGCCTGCAGATTCTGATTGCCGGGCAGAAGTGTGATGACCGACGTGATGCCGGCGTCGCGTTTGAGCCAGCTGATCTCTTCCTCGCGCCTGATCTTGCGGTGCTGGAACCCCGATCCGCCGATGCGTTCGGATACTGCCAGGCGATCGGCGATCACCCAGGTGAAACCCCTCGGCTTGAGACCAGTTACGACTTTCACCCTCCCGATCCACGCACGATAGCCAGAGCTACCGCGACGGCCTCCTTACAGGCCGAAACATTGTGAACCCGGATCAGGTCGGCACCCCGTTCGACCGCCAGGGCCGAGCTCACCGCCGTGGCCAAGTCGCGATCGATGGGCTCGGTCACGCCGGTGACGCTGCCCAGAAAGGCCTTGCGCGAGGTGCCGACCGCCACCGGGTAGCC
>DATHSX010000396.1:0-6509 GCA_035463935.1 Acidimicrobiia bacterium
CAGCTCCGCTACCGCCCCACCCAATGCCTCCAGCCCGGCCTCCACTGCGGCCCGGGCGCCTGCCAGCTGCAACGACAGGGTCTCAGCATGGCGCAGACGGTTGGCCATGTGCTCGAGGTCCTGCTCGTCACCGGCGACGAAGCCCGCCCTGCTGATCTCCCCGGACTGAAAGCCGACCAGATCCAACTCTCTAGTGAGCGCCCGCCGATCTCCGCCCAGGCGCTCCTGGTCGGCCGCCAAGCCCTCCCACTCGTGGCGTACCTGTCGGTAGCGGTCGATGAGCGCCCGGCCCCCCGCATCGAGGTTCGAGTCGAGCAGGCTGCGAACCGCCGCCGCCTTCGTCAAGGACAGGTGATCGTGCTGCCCGATGATGTCGACCTTTTCGGCGAGTGCCTCGGCCAGCGCCCTGGTCGAGGCGATCGATCCGTCGAGATAGGCCCGGCCCCGTCCGACTCGTTGGAGACGGCGGGAGGCGGTGATCTCCGACCCGGCGAAGAGGAAACGACCTTCGACCACTGCTTCGTCGGCAAATGGGCCGACCAGGTCGGGCCGACCCTCGGCGCCGAGTAGCAGCCGGAGTGCTCCCAGGAGGAGCGTCTTACCCGCCCCGGTCTCCCCGGTCAGAACAGTCAGCCCCCGACCGGGATACAGGGTCGCCTCTTCGATGATCCCGAGGTTGCGGACCCGGAGTTCGTCGAGCATCAGGCCAGGCGGAATTTACGTTTGACCGTGGCCGGGAAGGATGCCGGGTCGAGCGCTAGGAACCGGGCCGGTCTTTCCCCTCGCATCACCTCCACCGTCCCCCCCTCGACCAGGGTTCCGGTCTCCACCCCGTCGACGCTCACCCGGACGGGGCGATTGGCCACGACCTTGATCGAGATGCGGGCGTCGGGGGGGAGCACCAGGGTCCGGTTGAAGAGCGAGTGCGAAGCGACCGGGGTGAGCATCAGGGCCTCTATCAGGGGATCGACGAGGGGCCCGCCGGCAGAGAAGTTGTATGCCGTGGATCCAGTGGAGGTGGCCGCTACCAGCCCGTCGGCCCGATAGACCAGGAAGTCCTCGCCGTCCACCGCCACGGAGAGAGAGACCAGCCGCTGGCTGTGGATCTTTTCGACCACCACGTCGTTGATTCCGCTGGCGCCGGGACCGCCGCCCAGGTGGGCCTGGATGGTCATGCGCTTGCGCTCGACCAACCCCCCTTCCGTCAGGGCCGCGATCACCCGGTCCAGATCCTCCGGCTCGGCGTCGGCCAGAAAACCGATCGTCCCCAGGTTGAAAGCGAGCACCGGGATGTCGAGCAGCAGCGCCTTGCGGACCGCCGAAAGGACCGTGCCGTCACCTCCCGAAGCGACCATCAGGTCGGGGTCGCCGGGCTCGACCGGGCGGCCGAGCAGACGGGCGGTGGTCTCGTCACCCACCACGGTGTGCCCGGCTGATTCAGCCGCGTCGCTGAGCCGGCGGGCGAACTCGGCCGGCTCGGTTCGGTTGGCAAGGATGACTAGGCCCAGTTTCACTTCACAACCCGGCCTTGCGCATCCACAGCAGATACTCCTGATTTCCGTGCTCACCCCGAACCGGTGAGGGCATCAGGTCCACGGTATCGACGCCGCACGCCGAATAACAGGCGATCACCCTGTCCACCGCGGCCGCCCTGGCCGACCGTAGAGTCACCACGCCCCTCCCCACCGATTCCTTGCCCACTTCGAACTGGGGCTTGACCAGCAGCACCAGGTCGCCCCGGGGCCCCAGCCATCGTTCCAGCGCCCCGGCCACCGCACAGAGCGAGATGAACGACAAGTCCGCCACCACCAGATCGAACGGCTTCCCGAGTTGAGCCTCGGTGGCCTGGCGAACGTCGAGATCTTCCCACACCGTCACCCGCCGATCGGCCCGGAGCCGCTCCGAGAACTGTTCATGACCGACGTCGACCGCCACCACCGACCCCACCCCCCGCTGCAAGAGGCAGTCCGTGAACCCGCCGGCGCCAGCACCCACGTCGAGCGCCCTCCGACCGGACACCATCAGGTCGAACCGGTCCAGGGCAGCGTCGAGCTTGGCCCCGGCCCGGCTGACAAATCGGGGCCCGTCAAGTATCTCGATCGGATCCAGCGAGGCGACGATGCTGGCCGGTTTGGTGCATGCAGTTCCCGCCACCTTCACCCTCCCGTTGAGGATGAGGTCCCGCGCCTCCCCCCGGCTGCGGACCAGGCTTCGCCTCACCATTTCCTGGTCGAGACGGCTGCGGGTCAGATCTCGGGTCTTTCGTCTAGCGCATCGAGGGCCGTGGCGAGAAGTCCGGCGATCTCGGCGGCCAGGTCGGCGGCCTCGGCCGGGTCCACCGTTCTCAGCACCTCCAGTTTGCGCTCTATCTGGTCGAGGTCGGTCGTAGAGTCCATGCGTCCATTATCACCCTCTCGCGGGAAGGAATGCCGCCTTGCTCCCGATCAGAGACCTGAATCCGAGCCGGACCACCTCGTTTCTCACCTGGATCCTGGTCGCGGTCACTGCCCTGATCTTCTTCCTCGTCCAGGAAGGGGAAGAGCACCTATATCAGGCCGCCTCGATCCCGTGTGAGATAACCACCGGTGAGCCACTGTCGATCGACGAGGTAAGGGGCGGAACCTGCCGGGTGGACGGCCAGCCGGTTTTCCCCGAGAAGAACATCTGGTTCTCGATTCTGGCGTCGATCTTCTTCCACGGCAGCATCGGACACTTGATCTCCAATTTGTGGGTTCTAGTGATTTTCGGCAACAACGTGGAGGATGCCTTCGGTCACGCCGCTTACCTCGTCTTCTACCTGGCCTCAGGACTGGCGGCCTCGGCCGCTCATATCATTCTGCGCCCCGAATCCACGCTGCCGGTGGTGGGAGCTTCGGGCGCCATCGCCGGGGTAATGGGCGCATACGCGGTGCTGTTTCCCGGGGCCCGGGTCACTGCGATCATCCCACCCTTCTTCTTCTGGCCGTTCGCCTTGCCCGCGCTCTTATTTCTCGGGATCTGGTTTCTGTCCCAGTTCCTACTGTCGGGAGCCGAGACTGCCATTGCCTGGGAGGCGCACGTGGCCGGGTTCGCCTTTGGAGCGGTGGTGGCCTTGCTCGGACGCCGCTGGCTTCGCCGCCACAGCACCGCCACCCTCACTCATCACCCGCTGGGGCGCCTGCGGGCCTGATCCAACAACCGGGTGACCACCGCCGCCAGATCGGCGGCCACCAGATCGGGTGGGGGCGAGACGGGATCAGTGGAGGCGGTGACTCCGGACAGCACCAGGGCCGACGACCAATCCGGTTCGTCGATGGTCAGGGAGAGATCCGTGTCGGGCCGGTCGCCCACCACCCACACCGGGCCGGGGGCGAGCCGTTCGCGCAAGAGATCCCGCATCGGCAGGAAGGGCTTGCCGGCGTACTCGGCCGTGCCGCCCGATGCGGTTTCCACCGCCGCCACGATCGCCCCCGCCCCCGGCCACAGCCCATCCTCGGCCGGATAGGTGGGATCATGGTTGGTCGCGATCAACCGGGCCCCCTCCCGCACCGCGGTCGCCGCTTCGCGCAGCCAGTCGTAGGTCAGCGCGGTGGCGAGCCCCACCACCACCGCCGCCGCCTCCCGGCCGGAATCGACCAGCGGGACGCCGGCCCGTTCCAGGGCCAGGTACACCCCGCTGCCCCCCAGCACGAACGTGGGGGGCTTGTCCACGGAGAGCATCCGGGCGGCAGCCTCCGCCGAGGTAACCACCTGCCGTTCGGCGCAGTCGTAACCGGCCACCGAACGGACCTTCTCTGCGACGGCGGCCGGGGCGACGCTGGAATTGTTGGTGCAGAAGAGCACCCTCCATCCGGCCCGATCGATTGCGGTCAGGGCCGCACCGCTCCCCGGCACCGGTTGGCGGCCCCGGAAGACGACGCCGTCGAGATCGCAAATCAGATTCGGGGCCACCGGTCAGCCCGGGGCCCGATCGAGTGCGGTCAACTCACCAAAGCGGGCCACGACCGCCCCGAGCAGCCGCTGGGTCCTCTCCAAGGAGTCAACCGAGACCCGTTCGTCGTTGCCGTGAAACAGGCTGAGAAAGTCGGAGAAACCGATCCGGTCGTCGAACCATCCCACGCCGTAGGCGGCGGCTCCCCGGGCCCGGAAGAAACGGGCGTCCGTCGCGACCGGCATGAGCACGGGTAGAGCCCGCCGGGCTCCGGTGAGCAATTGGAGCGAATCCTCGATCGCCTGCCACAAGGGGTCGGAGCGATCGGAGGCGTTGGCCAGATAATCGGAAACCGGTTGAATCTCGATCCGGTCGGCGAAGCGGCCCATCGCCTTCCTCAGGTGCTCATCGACGAACCGTCGATCCATGCCTGGCAGAGCCCGCAGATCGATTTCTGCCTCCGCCCGGTCGGGGATCATGTTCGCCTTGGTGCCTCCCCGGACGGTGTTGGGGCTGACGGTGAGATGGGTGGAGCTATGGAAGTAGCCAGCCAGCCCGGGGTCGGTCGCCGCCACCTCGGCGATCGCCTGATCGACCAGATCCGGATCAACCAGGCGGGCACTGAGATCTTCCGGAAGGCCCAGCAGCGACACGAAGCGGCGCCACTCCTCGGTGATGGCCACCGGGGAAGGGGTGTCGAAGAGACCCCCCAGCGCCCCCACCATGGGTTCGAGGGCGTTGTCGGCCAGGTAGGGCCCGGAGCCATGGCCGGGGCGGCCAGTCGAACGCAGCCTGGACCAGAACGGGCCCTTCTCCCCGACCGCGACCGGAAAGGCCGGGCCGGTCGGAGTGGCCAGCGCCGGGTAGGCCACCTCGGTGAGCACGTACTGCGCATCGACCAACTCCGGGCGTTGTTCGACCAGATGCCTCGCTCCCAGTCCACCGGCCGCTTCCTCGTCGGCCACCGCGGCCAGGATCAGATCCCCGGGCAACGGCGGCAAGGTGCCGCGCTGGTACTCCCGGAACACCACCGCCATCGCGGCGGTGAGGTTGAGCATGTCAACCGCACCCCGCCCCCACACGAAGCCATCGCTGATGGTGGCCCCGAACGGATCGACCGACCAGCCCGCCTCGTTGACCGGGACCACGTCGAGATGAGGGAGCAGCAAGAGCCCGGGAGCGCCCGGCTCCGACCCGGAAACCCGGTACACCACCGACTGTCTCCCCGGGGCCGGTTCGACGATCTCACCGGCTCGGCCCAGGAAGTCAGCCAGCGTGGCGACCGAACGGTGCTCCTGGCCGCTGCCCGGGGTCCCATCGTTCACGCAGCGGTTCCGGATCATCTCCCGCAGGAGCGCGACCACGGGCAGATCGGCCGTCACCCCGGCGGCTCGCTTTGCCCGGGTAACCCGACGCGGGTCGCCAGGGCGTCGAGCAGACCCGGCATGGTCGGGGTGAGCGGCAGCTCCCGGGCCTCCGCCAGCGTGAACCATCCAACCTCGGCCGCGTCGTCGCCCGCCGCCAGCTGCCCCCCCCGCACCGTGGCGGCGAAGTCCACCAGGCAGAAGTGCCAGGACGGCGGCTGGCCCGGGCCGATGCTGTCCCCCACCCACACTGCCTCGCCGATCTCGACCTCGAGGCCGGTCTCCTCGGCGGCCTCCCGGCGGGCGGCGGCGGTCATGGCCTCACCCAAACGGACCTTTCCGCCCGGGACGGCCCACAGCCCCCGTCCCGGATCGCGGCCCCGGCGGACCAGCAGCAGCCGATCGCCATTGATCACGGCGACCCCGACCCCCGGGACCGGCCGTTTAGCCATCGACGTGATGCATGATGATCGAACGGGCAGCAAAGCCCCCGGCCTCGAAGAAGTTCTTGGCCAGCCGGTGGCCGGGAAGGACGTGGGCGTCGAAACGCCGCAGGCCCATTCGTCGCAGGTCGCCCAGAGCCAGCTCCAGCATCGCCTCCCCCACCCCGACCTCGCGGGCATCCATATCGACGAAGACCAGCCGGATCGAGCCGAGCCGCTCCCCTGCCGCCTGGGGGAGCAGGTCTTCCTCCCGGATCAAGAGCAGCCCCACCACAACGTCGTCGACCGTACCCAGATAGACGTGGCTCTCCCCGCTGGCCAGGACTTGGCCCCAGGCCTCCTCCACCGGTTCGGGAAGCCCGTCGGCCAGCGGCCACATGGGATGAAGCGCGACCATCTCCTTTTCCAGCGACCGGTACAGATCGACCAGAATGGTCAGATCGGAGTCGGTGGCCGGTCGCGCTCCGATCTGCATCAGCGCCGCCAGGGTAACCAGGCGGTGTGCCGCCTCCATCCCCACAGAGTCACCAGGCGCATGGCCTCGACGACGATGTCCGAACCCATCTTCGATTGGCCGTGCAGGCGGTCACGAAAGCTGATGGGAACCTCCGTCACCCGCAGGCCGAGGTCGACGGCACTGGCCGCCATCTCCACCTGGAAGCCGTAACCGGAGGCTTCCGCCCGGGCGAAGGGCATCTGTTGAAGGGCAGCCGCCCGCCACGCCCGGAAACCCCCCGTGGCGTCGCGCACCGGAATGCCCAGCAGTATCCGGGCGTAGACATTGCCGCCCCG
>DATHSX010000397.1:0-3837 GCA_035463935.1 Acidimicrobiia bacterium
CCGCCCGAGCAGTACCCCCCATCCGGTTTCTCGACTTGGTCGCCGAGGGAGGCGAAGTCGACACCCGTCGGGCTGCCGTCGCTCTTGCCGAGGAGCGAGCCTTTGCTCTCATCACGGTCGGAGGCGACGGGACGGTACGAGCGGCGGTTGAAGGGTGGCCCCGGGCCCGTCTGGTTCCGGTCGCGGCCGGCACCAATAACGCCATTGCCCTCACCGACGAACCGACCGTGATCGGCTTGACCACCGCCCGGCTCACCAATGCGGCAAATGCCAGTGACGCCTTTCGGGATCACTCCCGGTTGGTGGTCGAGACAGGCTCCGACGCCGCCACCGCCGTGGTCGACGTGGTGGCGACCAGCAACCGCTGGACCGGGGCCCGGGCGATGTGGGAGCCGGCCGACCTGCTTGAGGCCGTGGTGGCCTTCGCTCCCCCTACCGCGGTTGGAATCGCTTCAGTGGCTGCGGCCCTGGGTCCGTTAGCCGCGGGGACCGCGCGCCACATCCGCTTTGGGCCGGGAAGAGAGGTGCAGGCGGTGCTGGCCCCAGGTCTCGTTGCCCACGTCGAGGTGGCCGGATTTCGTGACCTTCCCCTGGATTCGAAGGTGGTTCTCGGTCCGAGTGACGGGGTGGTGGCGCTAGACGGAGAACGCCGAGTCAGCTCCAGCGCAACATCCGTGGTCTCGGTGGTCCCCGGGCCCAGCGTCCTCGATCTACCGGTGGCCTTGCGCATCACCCGCCCTATGTGACCTTTGACCCTCCACGGCCTTGGGCCAATCGCTAGGTTCGACAAAGGACCCAAGACAGCCGCGGAAGGAGGTCATTATGGAGGTCCCCAACGATCACCTGGTCTGGATGTATTCGACCATGGTGAAGATCCGACGCTTCGAAGAACGGATCCGCGAGATCTACTTCGAAGACAAGCTGCCGGCGTTCGACATCGCCGCCGGGCCCATCCCCGGTGAGATGCATTTGGCCGCCGGTCAGGAGCCGGTGGCGGTGGGGGTAGCGCCGCATCTCAAGCCCGGAGACGCCGTTACGGCTACCCACCGACCCCACCACATCGCCATCGCCCAGGGGGTCGACCTGAAGAAGATGACCGCCGAGATCTTCGGGAAGGACGCCGGGCTCGGCCACGGCAAGGGCGGTCATATGCACCTCTTCTCCTCCGAGCCGAGCTTCGGATGCTCGGGGATCATTGCCGAGGGGATGCCCGTAGCGGTGGGAGCGGCCCTCGCCTTCAAGAAGCAGAAGATGGACAACGTCGCCATCTCCTTCTTTGGCGAAGGTGCGGCTAACCAGGGTGCGTTCCACGAGTCGCTGAACCTGGCGGCAGTGTGGGGGTTGCCGGTCGTGTTCATCTGCGAGGACAATGCCTTTGCCATCTCGGTGCCAAAGGCGACGGCCACCGCCATTGCCGACAACAGCGACCGGGCTGCCGCCTACGGTATTCCCGGCGTACTGGTCCCCGAGAACGACCCGGTTGCGGTGTACGAGGTGGCCGGCGAAGCGATCCGCCGAGCCCGGGCCGGGGAAGGGGCCAGCCTGATCGAGGTGAAGACCGATCGGCTCTGGGGTCACTTCGAAGGTGACGCCGACGCATACCGCACTGACGCGTTCAAGGAGGGAATGCAGACTCGGGACGCGCTGACGGTCTTCCCCGAAAAGCTCATCCAGCAGGGTGTGCTGACCGCCGCCGCCATCGAGGAGATCAAGACACGCATGTACGGCGAGGTGGAGGAGGCGATCGAATTCGCCCGCAGCAGCACCTACCCGCAACCCGAAGCGGCCCTCGAGCACGTCTTCGCGTGAAAGGAGCTTGAGAACCATGACGACCATGACCGAGGTCGATCTGACCAAGCTGACGGACCGGAAGCTGACCACTCAGAAGGCGATGGCCGAGGGAATCGCTCAGGAGATGGAAGCTGATGAGAAGGTATTGGTGATGGGGGAGGACGTGGGTGTCTACGGAGGGATCTTCGGCTCCACCGAGGGTCTGCTCACCAAATTCGGCTCGGAGCGGATCATCGATACCCCCATTTCCGAGACGGGATTCATCGGAGCCGCCATCGGTGCCGCCCTCCACGGCCTCCGACCGATCGCCGAACTGATGTTCGTCGACTTCTTCGGGGTCTGTTTCGATCAGATCTACAACAACATGGCCAAAATCCACTACTTCAGCGGTGGCAACCTGAAGTTGCCCATGGTGCTCACCACCGCGGTGGGCGGTGGCTACTCCGACGCCGGCCAGCATTCCCAAACGCTGTGGGGCACGTTTGCCCACCTGCCGGGGATGAAGGTGGTGGCGCCGTCCAATCCCTATGACGCCAAGGGTTTGATCATCTCGGCGATACGCGACGACAACCCGGTGGTGTACATGTTCCACAAAGGCGTAATGGGCTTGGGATGGATGACCCACAACCCCCGCGCTACCGGCCCGGTGCCGGAGGAGTCCTATCAGGTTCCGATCGGCAAGGCCAGCATCGCCCGGGAGGGGACCGACGTCACCGTGGTGACGATCAGCCTGTCGGTGCACCGGGCTCTTGACGCCGCCGAGCAGCTCGCCGGCAAGGGCATCTCAGCCGAGGTGATCGATCTCCGCAGCCTGGTGCCGCTTGACCGGGAGGCGATCGTCAAATCGGTGACCAAGACCCACCGGCTGCTGGTAGTCGATGAGGACTATCGGAGCTTTGGGATGACCGGGGAGGTGATCACCACCGCGGTGGAAGGCGCCTTCGACCATCTCGATGCCCCCCCTGCGAGGATCGCCATTCCGGATGTTCCCATCCCCTACAGCCGGCCGCTTGAACAGTTCGTGCTGCCCTCCGCCGCCAAGATCACGACGGCGGTGGAACAACTGATGGCCTGACCTTTGAGCGTCGCAGTACCGATGCCCGTCCACACTAAGGCGGGCGAGGAGGCGGTGGTTACCGCCTGGATGGTCGATGAGGGGGCGGTGGTCAAGGCCGGTCAACTCATCGCCGAGGTGCAGGTAGAGAAGGTGGCCCTTGACGTGCTCGCCCCGGCCGACGGGGTCGTGACCGGCCTGGTTCCCATCAATCAGCCGGTCCCGCAGGGCGAGCCGATCTGCCTGATAGGTGAAGCTGCCCCTGGCCCGGTCGAGGGTCGGGGGCCGGCTTCCCCCGCCGCTCGCCGACTGGCCCGGGAGCTGGGGGTGGAACTCGCGACCGTGCGGGGAACCGGGCCGGGTGGGCGGATCACCGAGGCCGACGTCACCGCCGCCGCCGCTGGTGGCCCTGCCCCGGGGTTCGACCTGACCGGGTTGCGATCCGCCATTGCCCGCAACCTCCGTAGGAGCCGGGCGGAGACGGCCGCCTTCACCATCACCACCACTGCAGACGTCACCGATCGGGTCCCGCGCCAGATCACCGCCTGGGTCCTGCAGGCGGTCGGAAGGGCACTTCGTCGCCATCCTCATCTCAACGGCCAGCGAAGCGACGACCGTTTCATCCTCTCCGAAAAGGTCAACGTCTCGCTGGCCATCCAGACCGAGGCGGGTCTGGTGGCACCGGTGGTCCGCGACGTGGCCGCCAAGACCGTTGAGGAAATCGCCTCGTTGATCGAAACGCTGGCCGCCAAAGCTCGGACGAGGCAGTTGGAGACTGCCGACTTCGAGGGCGGCACCTTCTCTGTCAGCAATCTCGGATCCTACGGGATCGATACCTTCACCCCTCTGATCAACCTCCCGCAGATAGCGATCCTGGGCGTCGGTGCTATACGCACCGTCCCCGGGTTGGGCCCCGCCGGGCAGGCCGTACCGCGTCAACAGCTCACGCTGAGTCTGACCGTCGATCACGCCTTCGTCGATGGGGCCCCGGC
>DATHSX010000398.1:0-5401 GCA_035463935.1 Acidimicrobiia bacterium
CGGTACGGCCGGGGATGTTGTAGAGCATCACCGG
Source organism: Acidimicrobiia bacterium (assembly GCA_035463935.1). Lineage (GTDB taxonomy): Bacteria > Actinomycetota > Acidimicrobiia > Spongiisociales > ZC4RG35 > DATEEG01. The sequence goes on from DATHSX010000398.1 coordinate 35, forward strand.
CAGGTCGCAGGCGTCGGCGATCGCCTCGAAGTGGGCGATGAGGCCCTCCTGACTCGGCCGGGAGTAATAGGGGGTCACCGCCAGGATGCCATGGCAGCCAGCCGCAGCGGCGCGGGAGGTGAGGTGCACCGACTCGGCGGTGTCGTAAGTGCCGGTGCCGGCTACCACCATGACGTCGCGATCGGCCACCGCCTCGACCACGGTGCGGTAGAGAGCCACCTTCTCGTCGGCGGAGAGGGTGGGCGATTCGCCGGTGGTGCCCGTGACCACCAGTCCGTCGGAACCGTGTGCGGTCAAATAGCGGGCGAGGCGCCAGACCTGGTCATAGTCGACCTGGCCGTCATCCTTGAAGGGGGTGATCATGGCGGTGAGGACCGATCCAAAGGGGGTCATCGCAGTTCTCCCAGTCGCGTCAGTTGGCGACCATGCGGACATTACCCGCGGGAATGGCGGCAACCTGCCCGGGGTTACCCTCCAGTGGCTATGACCAACTATGTGACCGACGTCACCGAAGCCGATTTCCAGGCTGCGGTCATCGAGGGCTCCAAGACCGTCCCGGTGGTGGTGGACTTCTGGGCTTCCTGGTGCCAACCCTGCAAGACCCTCGGACCGATCCTCGAGCGGGCCGCCAACGAAAGTGGAGGAGCGTTCCGGCTGGCCAAGGTGGACGTCGACGCCAACCCCCGCCTCGCCCAGGCCTTTGGCGTGCAGGGCATTCCCACCGTGGTGGGCTTTCGCGATGGACAACCGGTGACCCAATTCACCGGGGCGATCCCTGAAGCGGCCGTTCGCCAGTTCCTGGCCCAGCTGATCCCGCCACCGGTCGATCCCCGTGTGGAGGAGGCCGAGGCGCTGGCCGACGCCGGTGATGTCCCTGGGGCGGAAGCGAAGTTGACGGCCCTGCTGGCCGAGCAGCCCGCCAATCTGGAGGCCGCGCTGGCTCTCGCCGGCCTCCTGCTCGATCGGGGGGCCACGACGGAGGCCCTGGAGTTGCTGGCACGCCAGAGCCCCACGCCCGAGGTCAGACGCCTCGAGGCAGCCGCCCGGCTGATGGCTGCCGGCGATATCGACCTCGCCAATCCAAGCTCGGCGTTGCCGGCCCTGCTCGAGCAGGTGGAGGCGGGCGGCGATGAGCGGGAAAAGGCCAGGCTGGCAATGCTCGACCTCTTCGACATCCTGGGCCCCGACGACCCGCTGACCGGTCAGTACCGCCGCCGGCTCGCCAGCGCCCTCTTTTAGACAGCCCCAGACCCGCGACCCAGGGTTGTTTTCGTTGCTGTACAACGAAAACAACCCACAGAGTGGCGCTCCACCCACCGAGGGTCGCTCAAGCCCCTTGGCGTTGCGCGAGAAGCTGGCGAACCTGGGCCAGGACTTCCTCAGGGCGTTTCGTGAAGTCGAACCAGGTGAATCGGAGAATCGTCCAGCGGTGGAGCAAAGAAAGTCGGTCCCGGCGCCGGTCGCGCTCGAAGTCGGAGACCCGCGTGTGCCACCGACGACCATCTCCTTCCACACCTGCGAACCACCGGGGCCAGGCGAAGTCGATTCGTTCGTCCGGATCCCAGGGGGCGGGGTACTGCCATTTCGGTCGAGGCAATCCGCCCTGTTCAAAGAGATCCATTCCCACCCGCTCCAGTCTCGACGCCGAGACCAGTTCATCGCCGATGCGCTCACTCAATAGCTCACGAGACACCCTGGATCCGGTCCGCCCCGGTCGCGCGGTCTCGTCGAACACCGACACCAACTCCTCGATGCGCACCCGACCCGAAGCAAGCATCTCGTCCATGGCCCGGGCCACCCGACCCTTCCTCCAGACCGCGGGGAGGTCGATGAGGGTACGGGCGATGCTCGTGACCTTGAGGCCGTCGACCATTGCTATGTGATCGGGGAGCACGTCGAGGGACCGATGAACGGTCACTCCGGGATAGCAGTGTGTGGTTCGGGCGTGAACTGTCACAACAGCGCGGCCGGGCGGCACGAACGGGATCCCGTGAATCTCGGCCGCCGACTCGTGGGAGATCACCGCATCGGGAAGGATCGCGATCGCCCCGCGCAGCAGGCCGCGCCAATCGCCACTGACTCCTGTTACCTGATAGAGGCCGTTCCTGACCGGCGTCCAGAGGCCCTGTTCCACCCGCCAGCGGATGGCGGCCGGCGTCAGGCCGTGGTCAGCCGCCTGCTGGCTGCTCAAGTAGCCCGCCTGGCTGCCAGCCAGCGCCCCCAACTGGAGATCCCTCTTCACTGCTCTCAGTGAACGCCATTGCAAGAACGATGTGAAGGTGCACGTGCGTCTGTGGGCGGATTTCGTCGTTGTACGACGCAAACAACCCAGGGTCGCGTAAGGTCCCCGCTATGGCTAAGCAGTATCCGGGTCAGCCAGAACACACCATCGACCTTGCGAAGAAGTACACGGCGTTGCTCGACACGAGCCACGGTCCGATAACCATCGACCTCGACCCCGGTCGTGCCCCCATCACGGTCAACAACTTCGTGTTCCTGGCCCGGGATGGTTATTACGACGGGGTCATCTTTCATCGCGTGGTGCCCGGGTTCGTCATCCAGGGAGGCGACCCCACCGGCACGGGCCGGGGCGGACCGGGTTACAAGTTCCGGGATGAACTCGAAGGCAGCGGCTCCTACCGCCGGGGAACCGTGGCCATGGCCAACGCCGGACCAAACACCAACGGGAGCCAGTTCTTCATCTGCCTCGACAACGTGGGGTTGCCCCACGCCTATACGATCTTTGGCTCCGTCACTTCGGGAATGGAGGCGGTCGATTCGATCGCAGCCCTCAAGACCCGCTCGGAGCGACCGGTCGAGGACGCGGTCATCAGCAGCGTCACCATCACCGAGGAGTAGGACTCAGAGCCCCAGGAGGCCTTCGAGGCCTATGGAGACTCCCGGCTGCAGCTTCGCCACCGAGCGGATCGCCAAGAGGATCCCGGGAACGAAGGCGCTGCGGTCGGTCGTGTCGTGGCGGATGGTGAGAACCTCGCCGGGGTTGCCCAGAAGCACGTCCTGGTGAGCCAGGAGACCCGGCAGCCTTACCGAGTGCAGCCAGACGCCCCCCACCTCGGCGCCCCGCGCCCCCGGCACCGATTCTCTTGACTCCACCGCACGGTGGCCGCCCGGGCGCATCCGTTCAGCAGTGGCCAGCCCCGTCCCCGAAGGGGCATCGGCTTTGCGGTCGTGGTGCAACTCGATCACCTCGGCGGCCGTGAAATAGGGCGCCGCCGTGGCCGCCATCCACATCATCAGTACCGCCCCCAACGAGAAGTTGGGAACGACCAGGCAGTTGGGGGGGCCCTCGCGCCAGATCGCGGACAACTCGGCCAGTCGCGGCTGATCGAATCCGGAGGTTCCTACGACGACATCCCGGGACAGGTCACGCCAGGACTTCAGGTTCCCCATGACGACATCGGGGACAGAGAATTCAACGATCACGTCCGAGCCGGCCAGGGCCTGGGGGTCCTCGGCGCCGTGCCCGGGGGCGTAGCGACCCGCCAGTTCGAGGTCGTTGGCCGCTTCAACGGCCTCGCACGTGAGCGATCCCATTCGCCCGGCCGCTCCGGACACGCCGACCTTGATCATGTCACCCACCGGTCGAGGTCGCCGGCCTGGAAGGGTCCCACCGCCCCCATGACCCGCACGCCGGTCAGCACCGCCTTGGCCACTGCCTGGACATCCTCGAGGGAGACCGCCTCCAAACGGGCGATCCGTTCGTCGATCGAAAGATGGGGGCTGGCCCACAGCTCGTCGCGGCCCAGGCGGATCATCCGGCTGTTGGGATCCTCCATGGCCAGCGCCAAACCCCCTCTCATGTTGCCCTTGGCCCGCTCCAGTTCCTGCTCGGTCACTCCGTTCTCGACTATGCGTTGGATTTCGTCCTCGATCAACTGCAGACAGGTCTCGGCCTGGTCCGGGGTGGTGCCGACATACACCCCCCAGGCGCCGGCCTCGGCGTGAGCCATCCGGAAGCTGTAGACGGCGTAGGCAAGGCCGCGTTCTTCGCGGATCGTCAGGAAGAGGCGAGACGACATGCCGCCTCCCAGGATGTGATTGAGCGTGTCAAAAGCGAACCGGCGCTCGTCGGAACGGTCGATGCCGAGGCCACCGATGATGACATGGGCTTGTTCCGTCTCGCGCGGCACGAGCCGGACCCGGGGGGAGGGCACGGCCGGGTAGATCATGTGGTCGACCTGGCCCCCCAGCCATCCTCCGAACAAGCCCTCGACCAGATCGACCGCCTGCTCGTGTTCGACCGAGCCAGCCATGGCCACCACCGTCGACCCGGTTCCGTATCGCCGTTCCCAATAGCCGCGTAGACCGTCGCGGGTCATTTCCCGGATCGACTGCCGGGTGCCCAGGACGGGTGCTTCCAACGGATGGCCGGCGAAAACCGCCTGGGTGAACTCCTCGAAGGCGACATCGGACGGGTCGTCCTCGTTCATGTTGATCTCCTCGATCACCACTTGGCGCTCCGAGTCGATCTCGTGGACCCGAAATGCGGGTCTCTGAATCATTTCGGCCAGCAGGTCCATACCTACCGTCAGATCCCGGTCGAGCAACCGGGCCCAAAAGCAGGTGCTGTCCTTGGATGTGAAGGCATTCGATTCCGCCCCGATGGCGTCGAAGGTTTCGGCGATGTACCGGGCCGAATACCGGTCCGAGCCCTTGAAAAGCAGATGCTCCAAAAAGTGCGAGGCGCCGGCCTCGCTGGCGAGCTCGTCCCGGGTCCCGGTGTCGACCCAGCATCCGATGGCGATTGAGCGGACGGACGGCATGGTCTCGGTGATCACCCTGAGGCCGTTGGGAAGGGTGGTGAGTTGATAATGCTTATGTCCGGGTTCTGGTGTGTCGAGGGGCATCAAAACGGAGTGTACGGCGGCCTCTCGGAGTGTTTGACGGACGTGAGACAATGGCGGGCTATGCGCGCACGCAACTCGGGGGTCAGAACAGAGGGCAGGCACTCTGTGCTGCGCGACATGCTTCGCTCCGACGAGCGGGCCATCGAGGCGGTGGTCGCCCGCTATCAAAAGGTTGCCCCCGCCGTCACCCGCTTCGCGCGGGCCCTGGCGGGCAACGACAAGCTGCGCGTGGTGCTGGGCCCGGAGTCCGCCGCCTCCGATCAGGAAATTGTCTGCGATCCCCGGCTCTTTCAAGCCGCAGCCAACCGGGCGGCACCGGTCACTCCCGACGAGATGGCCCTGGCCTCGGCCCTGCATGAGGTCGTCCACCTGGTCTCGAGTGACTTCGAGGCATCGGCCGCCGACGGACAACCCGACCTGCTGACCACCCTCGATCAGTCCGGAGGCCCCGTGGCCGCGGTGCTCTTCTTCGCCCTGGAAGATGCCCGTCAGGAGGTCC
>DATHSX010000399.1:0-1522 GCA_035463935.1 Acidimicrobiia bacterium
GCGCACTTCGCCATGATTCTCAAGGGCAACCCGGTGAATGACCTCCGCCTCGGCCTCGACCGAAGCCGTCTCGCCCACCACCTCGGCCAGCAGAATCGCGGCCGCCTCAGTGGGCAGTCCGGCGTGAAGCCAGTTTTCGACAGCCCGGGTCATGGGCTGGTCCATCATCTCGAGGGCGGCGGGGACCACTCCGGCCGCGATCACGGCTGAGACGGTGGCGGCCGCGGCCGCCACCGTGTCGAACCAGGCGAGCAACGTGCGGACATCGGGTGCGTCTTCGGTGAGCTTGACCAGGGCCCTGGTGATGATGCCGAGGGTGCCCTCCGATCCCACCAGCATCCCGCGTAGGTCGAGGCCGATCTCATCGGGGGCCGCCGACCCGACCGTCACCACCGACCCGTCGGCCAGGACCACCTCGAGAGCGAGGACGTGGTTTACGGTCGAGCCCTCCGCCAGGCAATGCGGGCCTCCCGAATTATTGGCAACGTTGCCGCCGATGGTGCAGGCCGCCTGCGAGGACGGGTCGGGAGCGAAGTGGAGTCCCAGGTGAGCCGTGGCCCGGGAGAGATCGAGGTTGATGACCCCCGGCCCCACCCAGGCAGTCCGGTTGGCTTGATCAACTGCTTCGATGCGGTTCATCCTGGTGGTGGTGAGAACGATTCCTCCTTCGAGCGGGACGGCGCCGGCCGCCAACCCGGTGCCCGCCCCCCGCGCCACTATCGGCACCCCGTGCCGACCGGCGATCCGGACTATCTCCTGCACCTCAGCGGTGGTCTCCGCCAGCACCACCGCGGTGGCCTCCCCCCGATACACCCCGGCATCCCTGGCGTAGAGGTGGCGCGCCAGGGCCGAGTCGAGAACCCTGTCCTCGCCCAGAAGCGCCCGCAGATCGCCTAAGAGTCCCATCACCTGCGTTTTTATCAGCAAAGCGCCCCGTAATACAGCCGCCTTTACTCACAAGAACTCATCAGGCGGCGTTTTGCAGCCGCCGAATCGCGGCGAGAACCCTTTCGACCACCGCCCAGGGGGTGTAGAAGATCTCGTGATCCCAGACCTCCACTACCACGTTGCCCTGGGACTCGAGGCGATGCCGTCGGGCGGCGTCCCTCGCCCGATCACTGAGGGCCGCGTGGTAACGCTCGCTCTGGACCTCCACGATCAGAGGCAAGATGATGTCCTTGAAGTCGACCCGTCCGGTCCACTCCTCGTCCCCGACATCAACCTGGCGTCGGAGCGTCGTGATGCCGGCGGCGTGCATGATCTCGTCGAAGCGGTGTTCGACGTTCGTGGAGGGAGGGTTCCAATCGGTGCCCCGGGCCTCCGCCAGTCGACGTATCGAACGAATCCCGTTCCGTCCGCTCTTGCCGAGCTGCTCCAGCAACCTCAACACCGTGTCTCCATCGAGGAGCCGCAATGACCACGCGTTGTCGAGAGCCCGGGCCAGCCGCTCGATGGACACCATTCCCGCTATCTGGAAGATGGTCAGACCCGGGCCCGTAATCGGCACCCCACGGAGGACCTT
>DATHSX010000400.1:0-4744 GCA_035463935.1 Acidimicrobiia bacterium
GGGCCGCCACCAACTGGCTGTAAGTGTCGAAAGACGACTCCATGAACTCGCGGTAGCGCCCGGCCAGAGTCGAGCGAGCGATCTCCGGCGGGGTGAAGTACCGATAGCGGTCACCGAGCCGGGCGTCGTAAGCGATGTAGCGGGTCGACTGCTCCAGGTAGGCGGCCAGCCGTCCCCATTCCAGGACCTTGGTGAGGAGGTTGGAGGCCTGCTCACAGGCGAGATGGACCCCGCCGAGTTGGGCCACCGAATCGTCGCCGTAATCGAAGAAGACTCGTTGATAGAGCCCCTCGGCCCGCCGGTGGTCGACCAGCGAATCGTCCTCGCCCGCCTGGGTCGCCCGTGGATCGATCCCGCCCCCGGCGCCGGTCGTGAACTCGTCGAGGAACAAGCGCCGCAGCGATTTCGGTGACCGGGAGTAGCGAGCGAAGAGAGCCCCCTTCACCACCTCCGGGAGGTTGATGAGGGCGAAGACCGGCCGGTCGACGTTGGTGAAAAACCGGTTCAGGATCGCGGTTTCGGCCGGCGTGAACGCCTCGACGTGATATCCCGCCACCCGGGCGAGTGTATCGGAGCAGCCGGCCGGCACAGGTAGCGTTAGAAGCCGATGATCTGGCTGCGGATTCTCATACTGGTGCTGGTGCTGGTCGCCCTGGCGGTGGCCGTGATCCCGGTCCTGGTGCTGATCAACCTCCTCGGAGGCGGCACCGGGTTCGGGTTGTGCTCCGGCGGTCTGGCGGCGTGTCCGCAGCGTTACACGTCGGGTCCGGCACTGGCCGCTTACCTCACTCTGCTCCTGATGGTCGTCGTGGGCGCCATCCGGGTCGTCACTCACCTGTTGCGGCGCCTGGATCGCACCCCTCGCTGACGCGTGGGGACGATCGATCAATGGGCGGCACTGACCGCTTCGGCTTCGATTTCGGGCTCCTCCTCACCCCGCGTGATCACCACGTAGATGGCGCCGACGATCAGGAGGGCCCCCAGCCAGCCGCTCGGGCTGAGCCGCTCGCCGAGCACCACGGCCGCAGTGGCCACCCCGAACACCGGTTCCAGCGCCAGCAGCACGCCGGTCTGGCCCGGGCCGATCACCGTCTGCGCCCAGATCTGAAGGAGGAAGGCGCCGGCGCTGACGGCGAGTGCGGTGATCAGGAGGGCTGGAACCTCCCGCGCGGTCGGCAGTGGCAAACCCTCGCGGACGGCCGACAGCGGCAGGGCCAGCGCCGCGGTGACCAGCAACTGGCCGGCTGTGAAGGGGACCACCGGGTGGCGGGGGGCCAGGCGGGCCAGGGCCACGATATGCCCCGCAAAGGAGAAGGCGGCGCCGATGGTGAGCAGGTCCCCCAGGTTCACGCTGACCCCGTCGCTGGTGGTCAGCAACCCAACTCCGAGGAAGGCCACCGCGGCCCCGGCCACTACCCAGGGGCGGGGCAGGCGGCGGCGGACGGCGGCGGCGAGCAATGGGGTGATGATGACGAAAAGGCCGGTGATGAGTGCCGAGTTGCTGGCCCCGGTGCTTACCAACCCGGCCGTTTGGAACGTGTAACCACTGAAGAGGAGCGCCCCGCAGACCAAGGCGTCCCGCCAGATCCCCCGGCCTCGGGGCACGGCCAGAAGGCACAGGGCGAGCCCGCCAATCAGGAATCGCCAGGCGACGAAGGCCACCGGCGGGAAGCCCGCCACCGCGTCCTTGATAACCACGAAGGTCGATCCGAACAGGAAGGCGGCGGCGGTGATGGCCAGCCCGGCGAGGGTGGTACGGCGCAAGGGGATGCTCTCGGTGGTGAGGAGAGCGGCCAGGGTAGGCAATAGGATCGACGTCGAATGGCGCCCCTCACCGCGGCTGAGAGACCCACCCCGGCAGCGCGTAGGAGAGCCCGCAGCATTCTGTCCCGTCTCAAGAAGCGCTACCCCGACATCGGCACCGCCCTCGACTACCGCGACCCCTGGCAGCTTCTCGTCGCCACAGTGCTCTCCGCTCAGACCACCGACGACACCATCAACCGGATAACGCCCCGTCTCTTTGCCCGTTACCCGACCCCGGCCGACCTCGCCGCCGCCAACCCCGAAGAGATCGAGGCGATCATCTTCTCGTCGGGCTTCTACCGGCAGAAGACCAAGGCGATCGTTGCCCTGAGCCGGGCCCTGGTCGAGCGTTTCGACGGGCTGGTGCCCACCGAACTGGAGAAGCTGGTGACCCTGCCCGGGGTGGGACGAAAGACTGCCAGCGTCGTCCTGGCCGAAGCCTTTCGGTTCCCGGCGATCGCGGTTGACACTCATGTGTCCAGGGTGAGCCGCCGACTCGACCTCACCACCAACGTCGACCCGGTCAAGATCGAACAGGACCTGCGCGCCCTCTTCCCCCGCCGGGAGTGGGCCGGCGTGTCGATGCGCATCATCCAGTTCGGCCGCGACGTATGTGAGGCCCGGCGGCCCGGTGCCCCGAGTGCGAGCTCAACCGGATCTGCCGATGGCCGGGCAAACGGGTGTGAGACCGGGCGGGCCTGCCGGCAGCCTCGATCGACGCATTTTCGCCATTGCCGTGCCCGCCCTGGGGGCGCTGGCCGCCGATCCGCTGCTGTCGCTGGTGGACACGGCCTTCGTGTCCGGGCTGGGCACCTCCGCCCTCGCCGCGCTGGGAGTGACCGGAGCCATCTTCGGGTTCGCCTTCGTGCTGTTCAACTTCCTGGCTTATGCCACCACGCCCCTGGTCGCGAGGGCCGTGGGCGCCGGCAACACGGGAGAGGTGCGGGACGTGGTGGGGCGGGCCCTCTGGCTGGCGCTGGTGCTGGGCGTGGCGTCGACCGCGCTGCTCGTGGGACTGGCCGGGCCATTGGTCCGGCTGATGCAGGCCGGGCCGGAAGTGGTCGACCCGGCCCTCGCCTATCTGCGGATCCGGGCCCTGGCCGCCCCGGCGGTGCTGGTCGTAACCGCCGGTCACGGGGTCTTCCGGGGCTTGCAGGACACCCGGACCCCCCTCCTCATCGCGCTCGGGGCCAACCTGGTCAATGTGGTGTTGGACCCGATCTTGATCTACGCGATGGGATGGGGAGTCACCGGAGCGGCGGCGGCCTCGGCGGTGGCGCAGTACACGGCCGCGGGCGGGTTTCTGCGGCGCCTCCGGCGCCGGGGGGGGGGACTGGACTGGCGCTTTCCCGGATGGCGGGAGGTGCGTCCGTTCCTACGCACGGGCGGAGTGCTCACCATCCGCACCCTGATGCTCGTCTCGGCGGTGGCGGTTGGTACCGCCGTGGCCGCTGCGGCCGGAACGGCCCAGGTGGCGGCTCATCAAGTGGTCAGGGAGACCTGGTTTCTCACGGCGATGATGATCGACGGCCTCGCCATCGCCGGCCAGGCGTTGATCGCCGAACAAGTCGGTCGGCGTGATTCGGCGTCGGGGGGCGTCATCAGCCGGCGGCTGTTGGGGTGGGGCCTGGCCGGGGGGGCCTTGCTCGCCCTGCTGTGGCTGCTGGCCGGGCCCGGGCTGGCCGCACTGTTTGCCCCCGACCCGGGTGTCGGCCGGCTGATTGTCACCGCCACCAGGATCGCGGCGATCATGGCCCCACCGGCGGCGCTGGTGTGGGTGCTCGATGGGATCCTGCTGGGCAGGTTGGCGCTGGGGGTACTGGCCCTGTCCACGGCCGCGGGCCTCGGCGCCGGAGGAGTCATCTTCTATCTCACCGTGGCCAACGGCTGGGGACTGAGCGGGGTGTGGTGGGGGATGACCGCCATGGTGGTGGCCCGGCTGGTCGTCCTGTGGGCGGGGTACCGCCGGCCCTTCCAGGCTTTCTTATGACGGTCCTTCCATACATCCCCGGTGTCAGGACAGCAGCGGGGTGAGTTCCTTACCCCGCGTCTCGGGCAGCAGGGTGGTCAGGGCGATCGCCACCAGCACGCCGACTCCGAGGCGGTCCATGGTGCCGGTGAGACCGACCCGGTCGATGAGCAGCCTGCCCAGCAGCAGGCCCAGTGCCGAACCAACGGTCCCGATCCAGGTGAGGGTGCCGGCGGCGGTCGCTCGGGAGGCGGTGGGGAAGAGCTCGGCCCGGTGGGTGGACGCGGCCGGGCCATAGGCGAAGGAGCCGAATGAGGAGACGAACACGGCCGCCAGCAACGGCCACGTGGTGTCCAGGTGATAGAGACCGAGGCCGCCGACCAGGATGGCCGCAAGGGCCAGGATGGTGGTGGGGCGCCGCCCCCACGCATCCGACAGCCTCCCCCCCAGGAAGAAGCCGACCCCCCCGACAGTTCCCCCGCCGAGCGCGATCAGGATGGCGGCGCCGACCGACAGCCCCAGGTCCGCGACCAGGCGTTCGGTGGTGAAGGCCAGTCCGAGGGCGATGAAGGCACTGGGTAGGAGACCGGCCATCGCCGCCAACCCGAACCAGCGGCTCCCGGCGATCAGCCGCATCTCGTTCCATCGGCGCGAGGGCGCGGAGCGGGTCGACAGGAGCGGGCTTTCCTCGATCCGGCGCATCAGGACGGGCAACAGCCCCAACCCGAGGAGGCTGATGGCGTAGGGCAGCCGCCAGTCCATGGCGGCCAGGGGTAGGGCCAGCAACGCCAGCGCCGCCCCGAAGCTGCCGGCGGCGGCGTATAGCGCTACCCCGTAGGCACGAATGTGGGGAGCGAGGTGCTCGGCTAGCCAGACCACCCCCAGCGACGACAGGGCGGACACCGCCATCCGCACCAGGCTCTGGGTCAGCCCGAATTGCCAGGGCTCGGCGGCGGCGGCGCTGGCCCCGGT
>DATHSX010000401.1:0-8459 GCA_035463935.1 Acidimicrobiia bacterium
CGTCGACGCACTCGCGATCACCAACCTGCGCACGGGGGCGGTCTCGGCCGTGGCCACCGACTATTTGGCTCTTCACGACGTGGACGTCGCCGCGATCGTGGGTACCGGGCCGATTGCACGAGGTCACCTGCGGGCGCTCGAGTTGGTCCGTCCTGCCGCCAAAATCAAGGTGTTTGCCCGCACTCCCCAGAATCGAGCGGCATTCGTGACGGACATGTCAAGATTTGTGGATGGCCGCCTGTTCGAAGCAGCCACCCTCGAGGAGGCCTTCGAAGAAGCGACCCTGGTGACCTTGGCGACGAAGGCGCGCACCCCTGTCTTGCTCGCTCAGCACCTCCAACCGGGCCTGCACGTCAACTCAGTGGGTCCGGCGAGCCGGGACCGGATCGAGGTTGATCCTGCGGTGTTCGTGAGTTTCGATCGGGTGGTGTGTGACGCGGTCGATCTGGTGCTCGACGAGGCGGGAGACGCCTACCGGGCGGTCGTGAACCACGGATTCGACCCGGCTCGGGCCGAGGCGCTGAGCGCCCTCGTCAGTGGGCGAGCCGATAGTCGCATAAGGGACGACGAGATCACACTGTTCAAGTCGGTCGGCACGGGAGCGGAGGACCTCATCGTGGCGTCTCAACTCCTTGACCTCGCAGCCGCCGCCGGGGTGGGAACAGTCGTCGCCGATGTGAACTCGATCAAGGCGGTCGCCCGTGAAGGTTGAGCCCAAGGTTGGTAGTGCGAGAAATATGGTCATCCCCGTGGTGGACGATCTCTATCCCAGGTTCAGCAAGGAGGAGCTGGCAAGACGTCGCCAATCGATCGTCGACTTGATGGGGTCGGCAGAGGTGGCGCATCTGATTGCCTATGGCGCCGAACGCGTGGGATCAGCCGTTCCCTGGCTCACGGATTGGCCGGTCACAACGGAAGCAGCCCTCTTATTCACGCCAGATGAGACACCGCGTCTCCTGGTGCAGCACTACAACCACCTGCCCAATGCGCGGACCATCGCCTCAGACTGCGAGGTGGAATGGGGTGGGCTATCCACGATCGCCCGGCTCGAAGAGCTACTTCGGGCGCGTGTCACCCCAGGTCAGCGAGTCGGGGTCCTGGGACCGTTGCGCCATCGAAGCCACCTGAGACTGGCGGGCACGGTCGGAGAGTTGGTGGAACTCGACACTGAATACCAGCAACTGCGATTGGTCAAGTCGCCCGAGGAGATCGAGAGGCTGGAGGTGGCCGCCCGGCTTTCGGATCAGGCGATCGCAGCCATCGTCGATCAGGTCGAGGTCGGGACGGACGAGCGACAGCTGGCGGCGATAGTGGAATCGGCCTATCTGGCCGAGGGTGGGACCAACCACATCCACTACTTCGCGGCTACGTCGATGAGTGAGCCTGACAAGTGCGTGCCGTCGCAATTCCAGTCAACGCGGAGATTGCAGGCAGGTGACATCTTGTTCTGCGAGATCAGCGCCGCTTACTGGGGCTACGCCGCCCAGGTGTTGCGAAGCTTCACCATCGCCGCCGAACCTACCCCGCTGTTCGCCGACCTCCACCGGGCTGCAGACGCCGCTTTCGATGCTATCGCGGCCGCAGTCCTTCCCGGCGCCCACGCCGCCGACCTGGTGGAGGCATCGGCAGTGATCGAGGGGATGGGGTTCACCATCTACGACGACCTCGTTCATGGATATGGGGGCGGGTACCTGCCTCCGATCCTCGGGAGCAAGAGCCGCCCCAACCTGCCCGTACCCGACCTCACACTCGAGGAAGGCATGGCCTTGGTCATCCAACCCAATGTGATAACCCCCGACGAGCGAGCCGGGGTGCAGACCGGACACCTGGTGGTCGTGACGCAAGACGGGCACCGGTCGCTGCACAACGCCCCCCGCGGCCTCATCCAGATCGCCTGATTGCTCTCCCGCCGGTTGCAGTCAGCCCAGCCGCTGGTTAGCGTGCAAACGATTGGGCTGGACGTTTCAGCCCGTTCGTCGGAGACAAACTGAGGAGGACTCCCTTGGGACGAAAACCGTTTGCGTCAAGGACGTTGGCCGGATGCGCCATCCTCGGGCTGGTTGTAGCGGCCTGCGGCACGGGTACCGGCGAAACGACATCCGCCCCGGGTACGACGGCTGGCGACGTCCCCAATCCGGATGTGCTCGTAGCCACGGTGAACGACGACGTCTTCAACCTAGATCCCGCCGCTGTCAACGGGAACGACGTCGGCATGGACGTAATCCTTAACGTCTACGACCGACTCCTCTTCATCTCGGCGGAGGACGGCTCGGTGATTCCTTCCCTCTCGACGGAGGTCCCGAGCCTGGACAACGGCTTGATCTCCGCGGACGGGCTCACCTACACGTTCCCCCTCCGTGAAGGTGTGGTCTTCTCCGACGGCACCGACATGACCGCCGCCGACGTACAGTATTCGTGGGATCGCGTCGTGACGATGGCACTTCCGGAAGGACAGTCCGAGCTCTTCTCGAACGTGGCGGGGACCCGAGTCGTCGACGACCACACCTTTGAGGTGACCTTGCACGATGTCGACGCCTCCTTCCTCGCCTTTCTCGCCGCCCACCCGGTGGCGTCCGTCGTCAGCCAGGACGCGGTCGAGGCCAATGGTGGGGTGGTTGCCGGTCAGCCCAACGAGTACATGGCGCAGAACATGGTGGGGACCGGTCCCTATACCCTCGCCTCTTGGGAGCGCGGCGATCGCATGACTTTTGACATCAATCCCGATTACTGGGGTGAGCCGGCCCATCTGCCGGTGCGATGGGAACTGATAGTCGACTCGCCGGCCACGGGCCTCCAAGCGAGGGAGTACGACATCGTCGACATCAGCCCGACGGACGTGCCGTCCATCGCGCCCATCGGGCATGCCGTGGTCGACACCAGCATTCTCGACCTCCAGGTACTCCAGATCGGCATGAACATGAACATCGCCGAGGGGGTGCTGCCGGAGGGAGACACCATTCCCCTGGACTTCTTCCAGGACGTACGCGTCCGACAGGCGTTCAACTACGCCTTCAACTACCAGGGCATGATCGACGGGATCCTGGGCGGCCTCGGTGGTCGTAACAGCTTCATCCTCCCGGTGGAGATGTATGGGTACGACCCTGCCGCCCCGATTTACGAGACCGACCCCGCCCGGGCAGAGGAGTTGTTCCGGGAGGCTGGTTATTGGGACGAGGGATTCACGATCTCGATCGCCAGCGACCAGACTCACGAGGGGTTTACTGGTGCCGCTCTGACCCTGAAAGACAGCATCGAAGCGCTCAACCCCAACTTCCACGTCAATGTGATGGCTGTGCCGGAAGCCCAGTTCGACGAGATTCTGGCTACCGACCCGTTGCCGGTGGCGATGTGGTCCTACACCAGCTCGCAATACAGCACGCCGGACGCGTACCTGTTCGACAGCGCATTGTCCGATGGCAGATATGGGGCCGTGAACAGCTTCGTCGACGGGTACTCCGATGCCGCGGCGATTGATGCCCTGATCAACTCCGCTCGCACCACCTTGGACGAAGAGGAGCGTCTGAGCATCCTCTCGGAGATCCAGAACGTCCTTTTCGAGGAGGCCATGTGGATCATGCCCGCCAACGAGGGCGCTCCGTCCGCACATGGAGAGTGGGTCAAAGGTCATGTGGAGAACCCGATGTGGGCGCGGCCGTCGCAGTACTGGGCGCTGTACAGCAAGTGAGGTAGCTCGATCGGAATGACGATTGGTTGCACCCGAGGTGCTCGGAGTGCATGGCACCGCCGGATGGCAGCTCCCGTCCGGCGGTGCTGTTCGGCCGGAACTTTGGGACCGCGCGTTTCTCGCCGAAGGAAGTGTGATGCGTGCATAGGTACATAGCACGACGTCTGCTGGCCCTTCCCTTCGTGATCCTGGTCGTAAGCATCCTCGTCTTCTCGATGACCCGGCTCGGCGGTACCACCATCGGTCCCTACCTGGAGCCGGGAATGACCGCCGAGGAGATCGCCGCTTTGGAGGAGCGGTTCAATCTCGACGAGCCGGTACCCATGCAGTACCTGGCGTGGCTCGGCGGCGTGGTCCGAGGAGAGCTCGGGTGGTCGGCGGTCGCCGTCTCGCCGGTGGTTGACGTGTTCAGGTCGCGGATCCCCGCCTCCTTCGAGTTGGGCGCCACTGCCGCTCTCTGGGCAGTCACTCTGGGAATCGGGCTGGGCACCTTCTCCGCCCGACGTCGCAACCGCCTTCCTGATCAGCTCACGAGCGTGTTAGCCGTCGGTGGTGCCAGCATGCCCACCTTCTGGCTGGGGATCGTCCTCCTGATCATCTTCTGGTCCTATCTCGGCTGGTTCCCCCATGGGAGGTCCGATTTCCGGATATGGGCCAGCATGCCCCATCCCACCAACTTCTATATCATCGACTCGATACTCGCCGGTAGCTGGGCAGGGCTCAAAGACGCGGTCTGGCATCTCGTGCTGCCGGCCCTGACTCTCGGATACGGCGCGGTCGGGATTGTGACGAGAATGATGCGCTCCTCGCTCCTGGAGGAGATGGGAAAGGACTACGTCGATGCGGCCCGGGCGCGGGGCCTCCCCGAGCGACTCGTCGTCCGCCGGCACGCCCGCCGCAACGCCTTCATCCCCACGATCACCGTGATCGGACTCTCGATAGGGATCATGTTCGAGGGCACCGTCGTCGTGGAGACCATCTTCGGCTGGCCCGGCCTGGGCAGTTGGATGGCCGATTCGGTGCTCAGCGGTGACCAGGCCACCACCCTGGCATTCGTAATCTTCACGAGCATCCTCTTCCTGACCGTCAACTTGCTTGTCGACATCACTTACGGGTACCTGGACCGCCGCGTCGTGCTGAGGAGGACCTGATCATGTGGTTTCAGACGGTCTCCGCCGAGGCAGCCCCACATGTGCTCCGGGACACACCGATAAGGGTCAAGGCCCGTCGCCTGTGGGCGACGACCACCGAGGTGTTCAGCCGCGGGAGCACAGCCTTCGGCGCCGCCCTCATCACCCTCATGCTCGCCATGGCGATCTTCGCTCCCCTCATCGTGGACGTGAACCCGCGGGGCGCCTATCAGATGCCGCGCGACTTGACCGCGGTCGCCGTCCCGCCCGGCACCGAAGGTCACCCGCTCGGGACCACCCGTCTCGGGGGAGATGTCCTTTATGGCGTCGTTTGGGGGGCGCGGCTGTCGCTGCAGCTGTCGATCTACGTCGTGGCCGGAGCGGTCCTAATGGGTCTGATCGTCGGCAGCACGGCTGGAATCCTGGGCGGCAAGGTCGACGCTCTTCTGATGAGGACCGTGGACGTCTTCCTCTCCATACCCACCCTGGTCTTCCCGCTGGCGATCGCCGCGATCCTAGGCCCGTCGTTCGTCAACATCGTCGTGGCGCTGGCCGCCATCATGTGGGCGCGTTATGCCCGGATCATCCGAAGCCAGATCCTTCAGGTGCGTGAGGAAGATTACGTCGACGCGGCTCGCTCTATCGGAGACTCGAAGTTCGGGATCATCCGGAGAGACATCTTGCCGAACTCGTTCACACCGGTGGCCGTCCAGGCCACCTTGGACATGGGTCACGCCGTGCTTTTGGGAGCAACCCTCGCCTTCATCGGACTAGCCGTCGCCGGTCAAGCGGAGTGGGGCACGCTGGTGAGCGAGGGCCAGGCCGATATCATCGCCGGTCGCTGGTGGACGTCTACCTTCCCCGGCCTGATGGTGTTCCTGTGGGCGCTCTCGTTCAATCTGGTGGGAGACGGTCTTCGTGACGTCCTCGACCCCCGCACTGAGAAGCGCTGAGGCCCGGGCTCCGCGGTGCCTGATTCCGGTGCCGGTGTTGAACACGAGCACGCGGTCGTCGTCTCCGATGCAACCCTGATCTCCGAGGGGTCCCCGTGAGCACTGTGGGGAAACGGGGGACACCGGCTGCGCGACCGCCCACCCTGCGGGATGTCGCCAGGGAGGCCGGGGTCCACGTCTCGACGGTGTCTCGCGTTCTCAACGACCTGGCGGTTTCAGGTCGAATAACTCAAGACACCGAGGAGCGGATCAAGGAGGTCGCCCGCAGGCTCGGATATCGCCGAAACACCATCGCCCGTGCCCTTCGCACCGGCCGCACGCTCGTGGTGGGAATGGTGGTGCCCGATGTGGCCAACCTGTACCAGGCTGAAATCACCAGGGGGGCAGGTGATGTCTTCTATGCAGACGGCTATTCGCTCATACTGGCCAGCACGGATGACGACCCAGCCCACGCAGAGTCTCAAGTCTCCGCCATGCTCGGCGTCCAGGCAGACGGTCTGATGTACGGAGTCGCTCGCGGCGACGACGCCGTCCTGGCCGGCGTTATCGACGAGGGGGTTCCGGTGGTCCTCTTCAATCGCGCCGCGCCCGGCCTGGAGATCAGCGCGGTCCTGCCCGACGATGACGGGGGAACCAGGCTGGCTGTCGAGCACCTCCTCTTGCTCGGTCACAGGAAGATCGTCCACGTCGGCGGACCCAAAGACGTGTCGTCCACAGTGAACCGGCTCGAGGCGTTCGAACAAACGCTTCGGGCCGCGCATCTGACGGGGAGTCACCACTTCGCCCAGCGCCAGAACGAGGAGGAGGGGTTTCGGGTCACCCGCACATTGCTTGAGGAGCGACCCGACACCACTGCGGTCCTCGCTGCCAACGATCGGCTGGCGTTGGGGGCCATCGATGCGATTCGCCAAAGCGGGCGGTCGTGCCCAGAGGATGTCTCCGTCGTCGGCTTCAACGACATGCCCTACACCGATCGCTTCTCGCCTCCGCTCACCACCGTCCGCATCTCCCAATACGAACTCGGGGCCCGGACCGCTCGCCTGCTTCTCGAAACTATTGCCGATCCCGCAAGAGCGCCGGAGACCCAATTGGTAACCGCCCAGCTGGTGGTAAGGGACTCAACGGCACCAGCCCGAAGCTGACAGTCCCGGACCCGGGGGTTAGGCTCTGGATGGACAACCGTTTGTGCAACTGGATGGGTGGAGGAGGCGCGAGACCGATGGACTTCGAACAAGTGCTCCTCGCCAACATGACCCAGCCACAGGCACAGGAGGCGCTGGGGAGGGGCACCGCGGTGATCGTCACCGGCAGCGTTGAGCAGCACGGCGCCCATCTGCCGCTCGGCACCGATGCCTTTGCTGCCCTGACTATCGCCCTGAGGGTCGGCCACCGACTCGAAGCCCCGGTCCTCCCGTTGTCCCCCGTGGGGGTCGCTCCTTATCACATGCCCTGGGCGGGATCCTTGACCATCAGCCCCGAGACTCTGGGCTTACTCATGCTCGATGTTTGCCAGGGTCTCTCGGCTGCAGGTGTCGGGCGGGTCGTGGTGGTCAACTGGCACGAGGGCAACACCCCGGCCATACGGATCGCCGCCGATCGCGTCCAGGCGAAACTGCCGGTGCGGGTGATCGTCGCCGAAGCACACATCATCACCAATGGGCTCTTTCCCGATGAGATGGAGTTCACTCACGCCGGGGCGATGGAGACCGCGGCGGTTCTCGCCTATGACCCCTCGCTCGTTCGACTGGAAGAGCGCACAGAGGGCGACCTCGTCGACAGCGGAATCGAGGGCCATGCGCTATTCCGGCGACGTGATGTGTTCCCGGTGATGACGGACTTCAGGGAGGTGGCTGCCGCCGGCTGGTATGGCCGTCCCGAAACGATCACCGAAGAGCGCGCCCGCGAGATCATCGACGCGGTGGCCGATCACATCGTCAGCTCGGTGGAGGACGTCTGGAAGAGATTGACCGAGCGGGCACCCGCCGCCGAGGGCTCACCTTCCGGATGAGCACGATGCGCGCCGCGGTGTTGAGGGATTGGAATGATCTCGCCGTCGAGGAACTGGAAATCCCTGATCCCGGGCCGGGCGAGGTCCTGGTCAGGGTGAGAGCTTGCGGGCTCTGCGGCACCGACCTCAAGATGGTGCAAGGAGCGTTCCAGCAGCGAGGCTGGCCGCCGTCGCTTCCCTTCGTGATGGGTCACGAGTGGTCAGGTGAGGTGGCCGCCATCGGTGAGGGACTGGGCGATCTCGAACTGCAACCCGGTGACAAAGTCGTGGCGGAGAACCACGTCGGCTGCGGGCGTTGCCCGATGTGCCGGCGTGGGCGGTACAACCTGTGTGAGCAGTCAGGGACCCCTGGGTACCGTCTATACGGGCATACCGCCCCCGGCGCTCTGGCCGAGTACGCCGTGCGCCCGGCGCAGACGCTGCACAAGCTCCCGGACTCGATCAGCCCGCTCGAGGGCGCCCTGGTCAACCAGGGATCCCTGACGGTGCACGCCCTGCGGCGGGTCGAGTTCCTCCCCGGGTCCACCGTGGCGGTGTTCGGCCCTGGTTTGCTGGGGCTGCTGACTGCCGCTGTCGCCTCGGCGTCGGGTGCGTCCCAGATCATGATGGTGGGGCGGGGACCACGTCTCGACCTCGCCACCAAGATGGGGTGTGACGAGGTCATCGACTACGAGAACGAGGAC
>DATHSX010000402.1:0-2479 GCA_035463935.1 Acidimicrobiia bacterium
TGCTACATTTCGGTCGGCGGGATCACCCCGATCCCACCCGAATCCTCCTGACGGCTGGTGGGTTCGTGTTAGTGAGCCGGCGAGAAATTCTCACCGGTCAGGAGGAAAGTTGAAGCTGTACGTAGGCAATCTGCCTTTTCGGACCACCTCGGAAGATCTGGCTGCCGCCTTCCGCCGATTCGGCGAGGTGGAGTCCGCCCAGGTGTTGACCGACCGCGAGACCGGCCGGTCCCGGGGGTTCGGGTTCGTTGAACTGGCCGACGAAGATGCTCGCCGGGCCATCGAAGAGATGGATGGGAGCGATCTCGCTGGCCGGCGGATCGTGGTCAACGAGTCGCGGCCTATGCAGGCCCGTCCGCCCCGCCAGGACCGTGGCGGCGGCGGTTACCGCGAGCGGAACTGAGTCAAGCGCGCCTCGATCCCGGGGTGGCTGGGAGCGATGGCGTTGGTGGCTGTCAGGTGACGGCCAGCACGGCCAGCCCGGGTGCCGTTCACGGCTGCCCTCGCAGAAACCGCTCGATCTCGGCCGCGAGCTGTTCACCTGACACCACCCGGGCGGCGTCGACCATGGCCTCCAATTGCTCGATCATGGTCCGGACATCGGTTCGCGAGGCCGAAACCTCGTCGAGTTCGGTTCGCTGTGCCGCCGCCTGCTCTTCGAGGTCGCCCACCGGCAGAGAGACGCGCAGATGTTGTTCGAGACGGCGGATCAAGGCCAGGGCGGCGGCGGGGTATTCCACGCCCACGTATTGCGGGACCCGGGCGTAGAACCCGACGGTCGGGATGCCCGTCCCGGCGATCATGTATTCGAGGGTGCTGACCGCGGCCGACGGGACTCGTAGGAGCCCCTCGGGCCGCTCGTCGCCTTCGGGCAGGTGAGCGCGGTCGGAGGCGGTGGCGATGATGGGCACCGGCCTGGTGTGAGGCCACGCCCAGGGAACCGCGCCCACCGAGATCTGTTGGTCCACACCCAGTTCGACCGCCAGTTGGGAAAGCTCGTTGCCGAGTCGCCGCCAGTTCCAGTTGGGCTCGGTTCCCACCAGCAGCAGCAGGTCCCTCCCGGCGGCGGCGAATCGGCGCAGGGATAGATCGGGCCAAACCAACCGCGTCATCACTCCCTCTACGAAGTCCAGGGTCGGCCGGGTGACCCGGTAATCGAAGAGCAGGTCAGAATCGCCGCTGGCGATCGTCTCGCCGCCGATGGTGTCTGCCACCAGGGTCGCCGCCGAGCCGGCATTGACCCAGCCGTTCAGGCATATCACCAGCGCCGGCCGGATCAGTTCCGGACGCTCCGCAACGGTGAAAATGCTCACTCCTACAGCCTAGGTCGAGCGGTTCAGTCCCACTCGAGGAGGACCTTGCCACTCATGCCGCTGGCGGTGGTGGCGAATGCGTCCTCGAACCGGTCGGCAGCGAAGCGATGGGTGATGATGGCCGAGACATCGAGCCCGCCCTGGAGCATCGCCGCCATCTTGTACCAGGTCTCGAAGATCAGCCTCCCGTAGATACCCTTGACTGTCAGTCCCTTGAAGATGACGGCGTTGAGGTCAATGGTCACGTCGTGGGGAGGAATGCCCAGCACCGCTACCCGCCCACCGTGGTTCATCACCGCCAGCATCTGGTTGAAGGCGGCACTGCTCCCGGACATCTCCATCCCGACATCGAAGCCCTCGGTCATTCCCAGATCCGACATCACCCCGGCCAGGGAGCCGGTAGCGGCGTCCATTACGCGATCAGCACCGAGACTCCGGGCCATCTCCAACCGGTACGAGTTGAGGTCGGTCACCACCACGAAGCGCGCCCCCACGTGCTGGGAGATGGCCGTGGCCATGACCCCGATCGGACCTGCGCCCGTGATCAGCACGTCCTCTCCCACCAGGTCGAAAGAGAGGGCGGTATGAGTGGCGTTACCCAGCGGGTCGAGGATGGCCGCGGTGTCATCGGAAATGTGGTCAGGGAGAGGGAAGACGTTGGCGGCTGGCAGCACGACGTACTCGGCGAAAGCGCCGGGCCGCGTCACCCCCAACCCGACGTGGTTGTGACAGAAGTGACGGCGTCCGGCCCGACAGTTACGGCAATGACCGCAGGTGATATGCCCTTCTCCGGCTACCCGCTGTCCGGGGCGCAGACCCTGGACGTTCGGTCCCATGCCGGCGATCTCGCCCATGAACTCATGGCCGACGACCATCGGCACCGGAATCGTCCTCTGGGCCCATTCATCCCATTTCATGATGTGCAGGTCGGTGCCGCAGATCGAGGTCTTCTTCACCTTGATCAGGACGTCCATCGGGCCCGGCTCGGGCTGGGCCACCTCCTCCATCCACAGTCCCGGACCCGCCCGGGCTTTGACCAACGCCTTCATGCGATCACGCCCAGCTCCCGCCCGACCTTGATGAAGGCGGCGGCGGCCAGGTCGACGTCCTCGGGGGTATGGGCCGCCGACATCTGCGTCCGAACCCGGGCGCCGCCCTGGGGCACC
>DATHSX010000403.1:0-2734 GCA_035463935.1 Acidimicrobiia bacterium
AGGTCACTTCGTGGAGGACGATCGGGCTCGCCCGGTCGCAGCGCCGGCTGGTCGGGCAGCTGTCATGACTCGGCAAGGAGATCAGCCCACTTCCACCGCCGGTGCCCGGGGCGGGATCGGCTGAAGGCGGTGATAGGGCGATCCCAGGGGCGGCCTCGGGTCGGCCTCGCCGTGGTTGGGCCAGAGCGACATCGCCCGCTCGGCCATGGCGGTGATGGTCAGGGCCGGGTTCACGCCCAGGTTGGCGCCGATGGCAGAGCCATCCAGCACATGCAGGCCGGGATGGCCGAACACCCGGTGGTAAGGGTCGATCACTCCGGTCTCGGGCCCTTCACCGATGCCCGCGCCGCCGAGGATGTGGGCGCTGGTCGGCACATCGAGCAGCACCTCGTTGAGCGCTGAACCGGCAATCCCGTTCATAACCGAGGCCGCCACGCGGGCGGCCTCGTTGGCCTTGGGGATGTAGGTCGGACTGGGTCGACCGTGATCCTGCTCGGAGCGAAGCCGCCAACCCAACCATCCGCGGCGGAGGGAGAGCCGCAGGCTGTTGTCGTGGTCCTGCATCACCAGCAGGATTACCGAACGCTCGGCCCAGCGGTGCACCGACAGGGACCGCACGAAAGAGACCGGGTGACGCAGGACATTGCCAAGGAAGCGGAGCTGGCGCGGTGCTCCGGGGCCCCCGTCCGTGAGGAGGGTCGCCAGCAGGCCCATCACGTTGCTTCCCTTCGGATAGCGCACCGGCTGGACGTGGGTATGGGCGTCTAGGTGAATGGCCGAGGTGATCGCCACCCCCTGGGAGTAGTCCACGGAGTTGTCCTTGGCGGTCGAGCCGATGATGGCCTCCGAGTTAGTGCGCACTCGATGGCCGACCCGCGACGACAGGCTGGGCAACCGGCCTCGCTCCCGCAGTTGGAGGAGCAGCCGGGTTGTCCCGAGAGCTCCCGCGGCCAGCACCACCTGATCCGCGGTGAAAGAGTCGAGGCGGGGTTGTAACCAGGCGCCGGGACGTCGGGTCGCTACCTCATAGCCGCCGGATCGGCGGGGGGAGACGTCGAAGACCTCATGCTCGGGGTGCACCCTGGCACCGGCTCGTTCCGCCAGATACAGATAGTTGCGGTCCAGAGAGTTCTTGGCGTCATACCGGCATCCAACCATGCAGCCGCCACATGCGACACACCCGGCCCGCCGGGGGCCGGTGCCACCGAAGTAGGGGTCGTCCACCTCAACTCCGGGGTCTCCGAAGAAGACGCCGACGGGGTTGGCCCGGAAGGTATCGGCGACGCCGAAGTGCTCGGCTACACGGCGGAGCACCTCGTCGGCAGGAGTATCGGCAGGGCTGGGTGACGACCCCAACATCGCCTCGGCGGCAGCGAAGTGGGGAGCTAGTTCCTCCCGCCAATTGGTGATATGCGACCACTGCGGGTCGTCGTAGAAGGCAGTACCTGGCCGGTAGAGGGTGGCGGCGTAGACCAGTGAACCGCCCCCCACGCCCGCACCGGAGAGGATCAGAACGTCGTGCAGCAGCGTCATCCGCTGGATGCCGCGCATCCCGAGGCGGGGAAACCAGAAGAAGCGGCGGACGTTCCAGTTGGACCGGGGAAAGTCGGCGGACCGGAATCGCCGGCCAGCTTCCAGCACCCCCACCCGGTAGCCCTTTTCGGTGAGACGCAGTGCACTGACGCTCCCCCCGAATCCGCTGCCGATCACCAGCACGTCGTAATGCACTGCGCCATTCTGAAGTCGTGTACGTGGACGCTACCGCGCTCTAACTATCAGCGAATCGTCCGCCAACCGGCCAAGGGTCATCGGCGCTCCATGAGACCGTGACCGTGGTGTTCTCGACCGGGTCGAGGGTCGTGTAGGTGAGGATGTCGCCGGTGCAGGTGTATCCACCGTCGAGCACCATCGCGAAGAGGCCGGGCGCCCTGCAACGCGAACCGGCCGATGGTGTTGTCGTTACTGCCTGGTGGGGTCGAGTGTGAGCTGGCGTAGAAGTTCACCTTGGCGGGTGAGGATGCGGATCTCGAGTCCGGTGATGAGCATGATGTACACGAAGTAGCGGCTGACGATGCCGTATTTCGGATACTCCCGGTACCCGATGAGGGTACGGACCCGGTCGATCATGATCATCCGCTTGGTTTTATCGGCTCTCCGCTCTCCGTCCGGCAGGGCCCGCAAGCGCTCCAGTTGGCGACACCGGCTGGTCACGGCACCGTGGGACCTTGGACCCTTGCCCGTAGGCACCCGCGATCCGGACCATTGGAGTCGTGCTGATCGTCGACGGACTTTCCAAGACCTACGGCGAGACCGTGGCCCTCGACTCGTGTTCGTTCCGGGTGGAGTCGGGACGCATCGTCGGATTCCTCGGACCCAACGGGGCGGGGAAGACCACGGCGATGCGCGCGATCCTGGGGTTGATCCGGCCGGACGCCGGCACCGTGACCTGGAACGGTGACCCGCTCGACCACCGTACGCGGTTGTCGTTCGGATACATGCCCGAGGAGCGCGGCCTCTATCCCAGGATGAAGGTGGGCGAGCAGCTCGCCTACTTCGCCCGTCTCTCGGGACTCGAGGCGGGCGAGGCCGCCAAGGCCACCCAAGAGTGGCTCCGGCGGCTGAACCTCGCCGACCGGGCAGGATCGAAGCTGGAGGACCTGTCCCACGGCAACCAGCAGCGGGTGCAGCTGGCGACCGCCCTCATCCACTCGCCGGTGATGGCGGTGCTCGACGA
>DATHSX010000404.1:0-2296 GCA_035463935.1 Acidimicrobiia bacterium
CCTTGCTCGACGAGATATACGTTCGCCCGCGCGGCCAGGGATTAGGAGGGGCGGGCTTCGACGCTGTGCTCGACGATCTTCGCCATCGAGGTCTGCCGAGGATCTTCCTCGAAACCGAACGGAGCAACGAGCGGGTTCGCCGCTTCTACGCCCGGCACGGCTTCGTCGAGGAGGACTCCATCTGGATGTCGCGGAAACTGTGACTGCCGCCTTCCCTCTGCCACTTCCGCCTCCCGCCTTCCGTCTAGCGTCGTCGGAATGAAGATCCACGGCGGTCAGATCGTTGCCCGGGGGCTCAAGGCCGAGGGAGTGGACACGATCTTCACCCTCTCCGGCGGGCACATACTGGCGATCCTGGACGGATGCCACCAGGAGGGCCTGCGGATTGTCGATGTTCGCCACGAGCAGGCCGCAGCTCATGCCGCCGAGGCCTACAGCCGGCTGACGGGCCGGCTGGGTGTGGCGGTGGTGACGGCGGGACCCGGAGTGACCGATGCCATCACCGGCGTCGCCAATGCCTGGTTCGCCCGGACGCCGATGCTGCTCATCGGGGGACGGCATTTCATCCGACAGGAGCTCAAGGGCGGTCTGCAGGAGATGAACCACCCCCAGCTATTCCAGGGGATCACCGCCTGGGCCGCCACCGCCTGGGAGACGAACCGCCTGGCAGACTACGTCGCTACCGCCGCCCGCCACGCCTTCTCCGGGCGGGGGTGCCCGGCCTTCCTGGACGTGCCGATGGACGTCCAGTTCGACATGGTTGAAGAGGAAGCCGTCGCCTGGCCGCAGCATTACCGGCCGGTGACCAGCCGGGGGGCCGACCCGGCCACTTTGGCCGCCGTGGTCGAGGCGTTGAAGGGAGCAAGCCGCCCTGTCGTCTTTGCGGGGGTAGGCACCGGGTCGGGAGCGCCCCACCCGCTGGCCCGACTGGCCGAGATGCTCGGGGCTCCAACCTTTCTCAACGGCAGAGCGCGGGGCTCGCTGCCTCATGGGCATGGGCTTCTCGGCAATCACAGCCGGTCGCAGGCGATGGCTTCTTGCGATGTGTTGCTTGCTCTCGGCGTGGATTGGGACTTCCGGACCAACTACGGCGAGCGGGTCAACCCCGGCGCCACAGTCATCCATGTCGATCTTGATCCCACGCGGGTCGGGTGGAACCGGGCGGCGCAGCTGGGGGTGGTGGCTGATCCGGCCATGGTCGTGGCCGATTTGCTCGAGGTGGGGGGATGGGGCGGGGCTGATCCGGCCTGGACAACTGAAATCTGGGCGATCGAGCAGGCCCGCCAGGGGGAGCTAGCGGCGGAAGCCGAGGCCGCTCCCGCCACCCCGGTCAACCCCCAGCGATTCGCCAGGGAGGTGGCGGCCTTCTTCGGGCCTGACGCCATCGTGGCAGTGGATGGCGGCGATATCGTGTCGACCACCGCCCGCTGGCTCCAGGTTTCCCATCCGGGCCATGTGCTCGACCCGGGGCCCTTTGGCACGCTGGGGACCGGGGCTCCCTTCGCCCTGGCGGCCAAAGTTGTGCACCCCGAAAAGGTCGTGGGCATCGTCTATGGCGACGGGGCGTTCGGATTCAACGGCTTCGAGTTCGACACCCTCGTCCGCCTCGGCCTACCGGTCATTGGGGTAGTCGGTAACGACGGGGTGTGGGGCAACATCAAGACCTTCCATACGATGATGTACCCCGACCGTGTGGTGGCCGCCGATCTGGGTCGCCGCCCCTACCACGATGTCGTCCGCGCCCTGGGGGGCTACGGCGAGCTGGTAACCGACGCCGCGGAGATTCGCCCGGCGCTGGAGAGGGCCCGGTTGTCCGCCTTGCCGTCACTGGTCAACGTCCATATCTCAGAAACGATGCGGATGTCGTCCAACTACAGCCAGTAGCGCTACAGCAACACGAGGGCCAGGACGCCCACCACCAGGCAATACATGGCGTAGATGCCGAGTCCCGTGCGCTCCAGCATCCTGAGCAGGAATGCAATCGAGGCATACCCGGCGATGGCTGCGACGAGAACTCCCAACCACGCCGGCCCCGGGACCCCGCCGGCCGCCAGCAGGGTTCGCAGTTCCAATAAACCGGCCGCCGCCACGGCCGGCACTCCGAGCAGGAACGAGAAGCGCGCCGCCTCCACCTGGGTGAACTGGCGGGCGATTCCGGTGGCAATGGTGAAACCGGACCGGGAGATCCCCGGCAGGATCGCCAGCAACTGAGCGATGCCGACGAGCAAGGCATCGGGTGGCCGGGCGTCGGCGATATCCCGGTCCCCCTTGGCCCTCCGGCTGGCCCAGGCCAAGA
>DATHSX010000405.1:0-2303 GCA_035463935.1 Acidimicrobiia bacterium
CGATGTGATGGCGGCCCTGGCGGAGTGAGCGGACCCCGAAAGACCGGTAAGCGGGACGGGGCCATCTATCCTCAGCCGTACACGTGTTCGTCCTTGGTATCGACCCCGGCTTGACCACAACCGGGTACGGGTTGGTCCGGAGTGGCCGCGTCATCGAGGCGGTAGCGGCCGGCGTGATCGAGACAGATCCCACCGGTGCCACCCCGACCCGGCTCTACGAATTGCACCGGCAGCTGTCGGCGTTGATAACGGAGCATGGACCCCAGGTGATGGCCATTGAACAGGTGTTCACCAATCGGAACCGGCACACGGCGATCGGGGTCGGCCGTGCGGGTGGGGTAGCCATGCTCGCCGCTGCCCAGGCCGGACTCGCCGTGTACGAGTACGTACCCACCATGGTCAAAGCCGCCATAACCGGCGACGGCGCCGCCGGCAAGGAGGCAGTACAGCGAATGGTGGCGCGTCGCCTTCATCTCGCCGACCTTCCCCGTCCGGCCGACGCGGCCGATGCCCTGGCGGTCGCCCTCTGTCATCTGCAGTCGCTCATGGCGGCGCTCGACCGACGAGCCGCCCGGTGATCGGGCGTCTGCGCGGGATGCTGGCAGGGCGATCACCGTCGTCGATCCTGCTCGACGTCAACGGGGTGGGATATGAGATTCAGGTTTCGCCCCGGACTCATGCCGAACTGCCGGGCACCGGCCAAGAGATCGTGATTCACACCCACTTGCACGGTCGAGAGGACGGGCTGATTCTCTACGGCTTTGCTACCGAGCCCGAGCGCAACCTCTT
The DNA here is from genome assembly GCA_035463935.1 of Acidimicrobiia bacterium. Taxonomy (GTDB): domain Bacteria; phylum Actinomycetota; class Acidimicrobiia; order Spongiisociales; family ZC4RG35; genus DATEEG01. The sequence continues at coordinate 790 of DATHSX010000405.1, forward strand.
CCGGGTGCTGTTGACCGCGTCCGGTGTCGGACCAAAGGTGGCCCTGTCGATTCTCGGTTCGATGTCGGTGGCGCAGATCCGACGGGCAATTGCGACAGAAGATGTGGATGCTCTGACGATGGTTCCCGGTGTGGGCAAACGATCGGCTCAAAAGCTGGTGCTCGAGCTGAAGCCGAAGCTCGAAGACACCGAGGCTGATGTGCTCGACGGGACGGGAGCTTTCACCCAGCTTCGTCAGGCTCTGGAAAGCCTCGGCTACAACGCCAACGAGATCCGGGAGGCGACGGGAGCGGTCGACCAGGGCGCGCCCGTCGCTGAACAGCTCCGGGCCGCCCTGCTGGTGCTGTCGAGGAGGTGAGCCAAATGCGCGCGGACTCCGTTCTCAATCCGGCGAGCCCCGAGGATGACCTGACCCTCCGTCCCCGCCGCCTGGAGGATTTCGTCGGCCAGATCAAGGTGAAAGAGCGCCTCCGTATCTCCATTGAGGCTGCGCGCACTCAAGCCCGACCCCTCGACCATGTCCTGCTGTCGGGTCCCCCCGGGCTGGGCAAGACCACCCTGGCCGGGATAATTGCCGCCGAGATGGGAGTCGACCTACGGATCACCTCGGGCCCGGCGCTGGAGCGGCCCGGAGACCTGGCTGCCATCCTCTCCAATCTCGAGCAAGGAGCCGTCTTTTTCATTGACGAGATCCATCGCCTACCCCGGGCAGTGGAGGAGGTCATGTACCCGGCTATGGAGGACTTCCAGCTCGACATCGTTCTAGGCAAAGGCCCGGCCGCCCAGTCGATTCGGCTTGACCTGCCCCATTTCACCTTGGTGGGGGCGACTACCCGCAAGGGCAAGGTCACCGCCCCTCTCCGGGATCGGTTCGGGATCGACGATCGACTCGACTACTACACCGACGGAGAATTGGCCGAGATCCTGTCTCGATCGGCGCGGATCCTGGAGGTCAAGATCGAAGAGGACGCCGCGGCAGTGATTGCGGGGAGGAGCCGCGGCACTCCCCGCATCGCCAACCGGCTGTTGGCCCGGGTTCGTGACTTTGCCGTTGCGCGGGCCGACGGTCAGGTCGACCTGGGCATCGCGGAGGATGCCCTGCGTACCTACGAGGTCGACGAGCTTGGTCTGGACAAGGTCGACCGGTCCATCCTCGAGGCGATCATCCTGAAATTCGGTGGAGGCCCGGTCGGGTTGTCGACGCTGGCGATCGCGGTGGGGGAGGAGACCGAGACCGTCGAGGATGCCTACGAGCCTTTTCTTCTCCAGATTGGCCTGTTGCAGCGGACCCCTCGAGGCAGGATCGCCACCGCCATGGCCTATCGCCACCTGGGACTGGCCCAGCCGCCGGAAGCACAAGCTCGCCTGCTCTGAGCGCCTGGCCAACGGGTAGATCCCCGTCACCAGCGAACCGTCCCGTTCACCACCGTGTTCGCCCCCTCTGCGGCGAGAGGCAGCCGACGAGGCACAATGCCATCGACTTGCTCACCGCCGACTTCGATTACGTCCTGCCG
>DATHSX010000406.1:0-4947 GCA_035463935.1 Acidimicrobiia bacterium
ATCAGGTCATAGACGATGGTAAACCCGTGGGCCTTGAGCCTCTGCGCCACCCGCAGGTGGGCGGGGTGGGGGAACTCCACCAAGGCGAGCCGCCCTGCCTCCCCCAGCCGGGCCACGAACGACGTCAGGTCGAACTCGTCGTACCGGTACTCCTCCAGTCGCGGGTGGAGGAAGCGGATCCCGAGGTCGACCGATTCGCCGGCGTCGTAGTGGTGGACATAGGTGACGTGATAGCCACGGCTGACCATCTCCTGGGCGATCTGCGCCCCCCGGCTTCCGCCCCCGACATCGTGGAGTGGCACCGCCGCCAGCACCACGACCGTCCCCCCGATCGGATCCTGTCGAAAAGCCTGGCCGCCGGGGGACGGGACGAGCTGATAGCGGCGACCGGTTTGGCGCAACAAGGCGAAGGCGGCGGCGGGATCGGTTAGTACGTCGCCTTCGGCGTCGATCTCGCTCTCAACCTCGACCGGCAGGCTCACCGCCACGGGCGCCACCGATGGCTCCCTCCCCGGCCTGACCTCGACACTGGCCTGTACGGCCGCTACCTCGGCGCTGCGCTCCCCGACCACCCGGTAGGTGTCGGGCAGGGCGTCGAGCCAGCGCCGGATTTGGGCCGGGTCGGTGAGGACCACGTCGACGTTGTGGCGGACCGGCGCCTTGCTCTCCTCGAGGCGGGCGGTGAGTGAGGAGAGCAATCCCCGGCGGAGGGGCCGCAGCAAACGGCCCCCCACCTTCCGGGTCACGTTGCCGATGCCGAATCCTTCCAGCCAGCCGGCGCTCTGGGCCAGCTGCTGGCGAAGGTGGGCTAGCGGCACCAGCAGCCACTTCCCGGGCCCCGGCACCCATCGATACTTGTACCTGGTGCGGTAAGCCACCAGGCCAAGGACGGCAATGAGGATCCCCAACCCGAGCCAGGGGTTCCACAGGGCGATGACCAGGGCCAGCAGGGGCAGCAGCCAGTAAGCGGCGATGACCCGGAGATAGGCCCCGGTGCGCACCTGGTTGGTGCCGTCCGCCCGGCCCCAGGTCCGGGCCTTGGCGGCCATCTCGGCCAGCGAGGCCGGAGGGTGCCAGGAGACCATGGCATCGGCAGCAAATTCCGGCCGATAGCCCGCGACTCGCAGCTGCTCCCCGTAGAGAGTGTCCTCGCCGGCGTTGAGGCCCTCGGGAAACCCGCCCACCACCTCCCAGGCGGATCTCGTGAAGGCCTGGGAGCTCCCCCCGGGTAGGAAGTGCTCGGGATCCACCTCCTCGAGCACCGTCATCATCACCACCCCGGCTGCGGTGGAGGCAGTGCTCGGCCCGTCGGGGCGATAGAACCCCGCCACCCACTGGGCGCCGCGGTCAAAAGGCTCGGTCAGGGCCGCCAGCCACCCCGGGTCGGGCAGACAACCGGCGTCGGTGCAGGCGAGAACCTCGCCGGTGGCGGCCCGGATGGCGGCGTTGCGGTTCTCGGCGATCCCCCCCGGGCCGTCCACCACCACGAGGTTGGGGTGGGTTTGGGCGAGATCTGCCAGGACCGCCCGGGTCCCGTCGGTGGAGCCGCCATCGGCCACCACCACCTCGTCAGGGGGGCGGGTCTGAGCGAAGAGCCGGTCGACCAGGGGCCCGATCGACTCGCGCTCATTGAGGACCGGCACGATCACCGACACACGCATGCCCTGATTGTGGTCAGCCCTTGGGGTAGCTGTGCGACCGGGCCACCGCGTCGAGCAGGGTCCCCACCCGGCGGTCCCAGGTATTGGCTCGAGCCGTACGCCGAAGGAGCGCCTGGTGGCTGGGATCGTGGCGTAGCCGGGTCGCCTCCTTCAGCTTGGCGACGTAATCGTCGCGATCCTGAGCGATCAGCACCGCTGGGTAGTTGGCGCACTCCCGCAGCGCCGGGGTGACCACCGGTCGCCCTCCGGCCATGTACTCGAAAAGCTTTAGCGGTGAGACGCTGTGCGTGACCTCGTTGAGCCCGAAGGGGACCGTGGCCACATCGCAGTAGTGCAGATAGTCGGGCAGGTCGCCGTAGCGCTTCACCCCGAGCCAGACCACGTTGGGGAGGTCGAACGCGGGTGTTCCAGTCATGCTGCCGTCATAGTCGGGTCCGATCAGCACGAACTGGTGATCCGGGAGGGCGCGGGCGGCATAGTCGATGAGGTCGTAGTCCACCCACTCGGCGAGCGCCCCGTAGTACCCGACTATCGGCTTGCCCTGGGCTACCACCTGGGCCAGGTCCTCGGGGGGCGTGTCCGGGTGGGCGCCAGCAAAGTGTCGGAAGTCGACGCCGTTGGGACAGAGGATCGCATCGGGTCGGTCCCGCTGGACGGAGGCGAGCAGGTCCACCGCTGAAGCCGCAACCACATCGGCCTCGCGCATTGCTTCCGCGTACCAACCGGTCAGAGCCTCCAGGGAGTGGGTAGCTGTGAATACCTCGAGTTCGTCGATGTGCTCGAAGATGGTGATCGGATCACGAAGGAAGCGGCGCCAACCGATGTTGTAGACGTAACTAACCACGAGGGGGTGAGGAACCGCCTCCATCAGGTCGAGGAGGTCGTCGGGGATGGCGAAGACGTAGAGCCGATCGGCGACTTTGGAAAAGCCGTGGATCTCATCCTTGCCCATCCATTCGACGTTGTAGAGGGTCAGATATCCCTGCCGCGCAAACGCCAGCGCCATCTGCTGGGGCCGCTGGAACAGGCTCACCGACCAGCCGATGGTGTGCGGGTAGATCACCACACCTGGAACCTGCGGGTGGGCTCTCAGTATCTCGTCCAGTTGCGCGGTGAACTTTGCTCGCAGGTCCGACAGAGTCTGGAATTCGGTTGCCTCAATGGCAGGCGCCCGACCTCGCCTCCCGATGGCGCGAAGGCTGTTGCGCATCCTCCAGTAGCTGTTGACGAGCCGGAGGGCCCGACTGCCGACGAGTCTCTGGTACTCGTCCGCCAGCCGGTCCCGGGACGAGGCGACGGCCTCGCGCTCGGCCTCGAGAGCTGCGGCTCGTGACCGGACCTGGTCGATCTCGGCAGCTTCGCCCGCACGGTTCAGGGCGATGCGGACGATCTCCCGATCGGCGCCACGGCCGGCCGGAAGTCGCGGGCCGGCCGAAAGTCCCGGACCGGTCAGCGCCCTCTGGAGGATCCCCCGGTTTCCCGCCGCTCTCTCTCGCAATTGTCGTGCCGCGCCCTGCAAACGGGGTCCGAGCTCAGCCGACCGGGCGTCCAGGGCCAACGCCATCTGCGACAGCCAGCCGGGGTCGGCGCCTTTCAAGTCCGCTACCGCCTCCTCCACGCCGAGCTCCTGCATGACCTGGTCGACCTTCGGGTCGTACGCCAGGGCCATGACCGGCACCCCTGCCGCTGCGCCGAAGATGGCGGAATGGAGCCGCATGGCGAGCACGAGGCGGCACTGTCCCAGGACGGCAGCACGCTCCGCGGCGGTGTAGCCGCCGCGCAGAATGGCGGCTCGTTCGGGGTGTCTCATCGCACCCAGCACGTCGAGGGCCACCTGGGAATCGTTCTCGTGCGGCCAGGGCGACTCCTGGAACGGAACGAAGACCACCTGGGCGTCCCAGCGTTCGACCAGCTCGTCTACTGCCTGTGTCACTGCCGAAATCCAGCTTCCGTCGCCCCAGGGTCGGAGGCAGACCCCGATCAGGGAATCTCCGGTTATGCCGGAGACGCCCAGCATCTCCAGGGCTACGTCCGGCGAGGCGGGGTTCAACCTGAACGCGGGGTCGGCGGTGACCTTGATGTCGCGGGCATCGACTCCCAGGTCGGCGACCAGCCGGGCGGAAGTCGCATCGCGTACGCTCGCCGCCTCGGCGATCTCGAATGCCAGCGCGGTGTAGCGGCGACCGTCGGCGGTGTTGAGGGGGCCGACTCCGACTCCATATATGGCGAGGGGGGTGTCGGTGGCGCGGGCCAGCAGGGCGAAGCCGGACCAGTAGCCGATGTCGCCGTGGTGAGGCGTCCACATCTGGGCGGGGTCGAAGGGATGATGGTCCTGGAAAAGTCCCCCTCCGCCCAGAACCATGAGATCGGCGGCGCGGGCGGCGGCGATGGTGGCGGCGGTGTCTTGCCATTGGATCGCTTCGACTTGGTGGTCGGCGTAGACGTCCGCCGGAGAACCCGCCAGGACCGTGACCCCTGCTCCTGGGTGAGTCCCGGAGAGGTCCTCCAGCAGGACGGAGAGGATGGCCTCGTCACCGGTGTTGCCGAAGCCGTAGTAGCCGCAGATCAGGACGCGGACGGGGGACGCCATTCGTGGCGAGAGTAGGGCTCCCTAGCCGGGCAGGAACGGAACGAGTTGTGAATCGAGGAGGACCTGTTGCACGTCAGCTACCGGCACGGCCCGCGGCTGGACTCCCTGCAGCGCGGCCAGGCCGGCGATCGTTCCGGCCACCTGGCCCCCCCACACCTCCTCGGGCTGGGTGCGCATGGCAGCTCCCGCCACCCGTGACACCCCGGCCGCCCGGGCGATACCTGGAAGGAATCCGTCGATCGTCGAAGGGATGAACACCCCGATCGGCACCTCGAACAGCCCGTACCCGGACGCTCCGTCGGTGGGCTGGCAGCCGTGGAAGTCGGTGAAGTAACCGCCCAGCATTACCGCATCATCGAAACGATGCCGGCCCCTGACGTCGTCCGCCAGGTCGGCCGGGCCGAGGTCGTAGGTCGCCTCCAATCGTCTCGCTTCTCGCACGTACGGGTAGGGGGGCAGGTTCAATTCGATCTCATCCGGAACCAGGTCATCGGTAAGCAGGCGCGTCCCCTTGCTGAACTGCATGTCGTTCGACACGCCCCAATCCGTCACGCCCAATTCCCACCGGAGATACCAGAGGAAGGCGTAGGTGATATGCAGGGCCTTGCGGAACTCTTGTTCCCGTGCCAACGGATCCTCTATCGCCTGGACGCTGACCGCCGAATCGTTGGCGAAATTCACTGCTGTGCGCGTAAC
>DATHSX010000407.1:0-10386 GCA_035463935.1 Acidimicrobiia bacterium
CGTCCAACTCGACGCGGCCGGGTCCGACAACGACATCCACCTTCCCTGGCATGTGTTGCCAAGGAAGGCGGGCGATGTCAGCGCCGCCGCAGGTGCCGACGTGGGTGAGTACGTCCTCAGCAACTCAAGCTCCGCCGGGGCCGCGAGGGTCGAGGCCTACACGTTGTTCGGAGTGAGCGCCGACCTGGCCGAAGGAGCGATCGGTGGGCAGGCGCCGGTGATCGACCTGCAGTTCGTCGGGATCGCCACTATCCCCGGAGGCTGCGGCGAGGAGGATGGGAGCCTGATTCAGTTCGCGGTGAACACCCACGAGCGGCAGACCCATGCCGTGGCGCCCGCATCGTTCGAGTTCGACCTCGACGTTGACGGGGACGGTGCTGCCGATTTTGCGGTCTTCAACGCCGACCTCTCACTGTCGACCGGGGATTTCAACCTGTCTGACGGGCGCAACGCCGTCTTTGCTCAGGACCTCGCCACCGGTGAGTCGAGCGTGTTCTTCTTCGCGGACCACGACACCAACAGCGCCGATACCGTGTTGACGGTCTGCGCCAGCCAGATTGGGGGGGACTCGGTCCTCCTCGGAAAGGAAATCGGCGTCACGGCCCTGGCCGTCGACATTTACTACCAGGGCGCCGTTACCGACGCCATCGAAGGAATCACCTGGGTACCCGGAGCGGAAAGGTACATGGGCCTGCTGAACGGGTCCCTTCTCTACACGAGCTTCGGTCCCGGGTCGGTTCCGGCGGGGGCCACCGCCGACCTGACCGTGCTCGATTTCGGCGACGCCGGCGCGAGCGATCAGGGTTTGCTAATACTCAACCGCAAAGGTGCGCCCGAAGATGGGGAGGCGATTGCGATCCTAGGGGACGGCACCATCCTGCCGTGACCAGGTGATCGATCTGGACAGAGAGTGGGCCGGAATCGGCCCACTCTCTGTCTACGAGTCGCCACCAATGATCACGAAGCCGGTCGTCTCGGTGTGTTCGCCCCCTACCGGCGGCTGCAAAGAGGGGGGTGCGATCCCTTCCATACCGCACAGCCGAAACCGGCCTTCGTCGTCAGTCCGGTAATCGAGGGTCAAGTCACCGAGCTGAAGTTCGATCCAGTATCCACGCACGAGCGCCTGCGCGTACGCCATCCCCGGCTTGGGACACCCCCACGCCCCATCGGGCCACTCAACCTCTACCGCCCTGGCAATGTCCAACTCCTCAACCGGCACGCCGAGCAGGCCGGCGGCGTGGACAATGATGCCTTCCAACAAATCCGGAGGAACTTCTCCCTGAGCCCTCGACGGCGGGGAAGTCGAGTCTGTCGTGGTGTCTGAATCCGGGGTGGTTGAAGGTGAGCTCGACCCGGTTGGCCGCGCGCCGAGAGTTGAAGACTCCGTGTCGACCGTTGATGCGGCAGCATCCACGTTGGTGGCGGTATCCCTGGAGACCGCGGGGGGACTCCCACAGGCCACGACCAGAGCAAGCGAGAGCAGCAGGTATCTGGAATATCTTGCCATGCGTCACTCCCCGGCCTTCTAACGGTAGGCGATCGCCCGCCCAATCGACCGTCACTTTCTTGCCACCATCACCCGGAAATCGCCCAGACCGCGGGGATGCAGCACCGTCTCGGCCTCGGTGACCAGCGTTCGGACTCGCAAGCGCTCCATCTCGTCACCCGAGCGGGCGAGATCGAGCTCGGATCGACGCAATCCGGCGAGGCGAGAGCGCAGACCCAGGTCCGACAGGAAGTCATCCTGGCGATGCAATGACGCCGTCGCCCCGGCCTCCACGGCCGCCCACAGCAGGGCCGAGAAGTTGACATCGGCGGTGATATCGGTGGCCCCTGGCTCGTCGAGCGGGTGGGGACCGAGATGGTGCGATCGATAGGTGCGGAGCGTCCCGTCCCGCCGGCGGGGAGCGAGGTTCTCGGCGAGGTCGCCGTAATCGATCACAGCCAGTGCCCCTTGGGTGAGCAGGCCCAACGCCTCCCGCACCCACTGCCCGGCGGCCAATTGCACTTCGACCCATCCTCCCACCTCGACCGGCCCGGCGAACCGGTTCAACCACTCCGCCACCTCCGATCGGACCGGGGCATCGACGAAGGTGAGCGCCCCGTCCTCGGCGCCCACCCATCGCTCCCGCCAGCCCTGGTCGGTGTACTGGGCGATGGCCATCGGCAGGTTGTCGATCAACTCGTTGGCGATGATCACTCCCGCAAACGGCCCTGGCACCTGCGCCAGCGAGGCGACGATCCGCTCCTCGGGAAGGGTGGCGGTCAGGGCCGCCCGGGCGGCCGGGGAGACCTCGACTGCCCAGGCCGGCACGTTGACCACATCGAGCAGCGGCGCCAGCAGCGAGCCCGACCCCGCCCCGACCTCGACCAGACAGAACGGCTCCCCTACCCGGGACTTCTCCTCTGCCACGAATCGGGCCAGGGTCTCTCCGAAGAGTCTGCTCACCTCGGGGCTGGTCAAGAAGTCGCCCGACTGCACCGAACGCAGGCCACCGGCCATGAAGAAGCCGTCGGCGCCATAGAGAGCAACTTCCATGAAGCGTTCAAACGGAATCGGCCCATGGGCCGCTATCTCGGCGCGGATCGCATCCACGTCGGGACAGTAGGCAGTGGCTGTCGGCAGGAGGCAGTTCTGCTGACCGGTTACCGAGTGCTGCCTACTGTTCGTCCATGGACTTCGGCCTATTCATCTTCCCGACCGACACCACCCTCGGGCCGATCGAAGCGGCCCGCGCTGCCGAGGACGCCGGATTCGAGTCCCTGTGGTTTCCCGAGCACTCACACATCCCGACCTCGCGGGCGACCCCTTGGGGTGGGCGGCCGGATGCTCCGCCCCTCCCCGAGTGGTACTGGCGGACCCTCGATCAATTCGTGGCGCTGGGGGCGGCGGCGGCGGTCACCACCTCGCTCCGGCTGGGAACGGGAATCACGCTCGTCGCCCAGCGCGACCCGGTCTGGCTGGCCAAGGAGGTAGCCACCCTCGACCACCTCTCCGGCGGTCGAGTGCTGTTCGGGATCGGCTACGGCTGGAACAAGGAGGAGATGGCCACCCATGGGGTGACCTACCAGCAGCGACGGGAGTTGCTCCGCGAGAAGATTCTGATGATGAAGGAACTCTGGGCGGCCGAGCAGGCGGCTTTCCAGGGCGAGCTGCTGGAGCTCAAGTCGAGCTGGGCCTGGCCCAAGCCCGTGCAGCAGCCCCATCCGCCGATCCTGATGGGCGGGGCGGCCGGACCCAGGACCATCGAGCACATGGTCGAGTTCTGTGACGGGTGGATACCGCTAGCCACCCGCCACGATCTCGAGGGCAAGCTCCACGAGTTGACCTCGGCCCTGGAAGCCGCCGGGCGCGACCCCGCGAGCTTTGACATAACGACCTATGGGACGAAGGCCAGCCCGGAGAACATCGACCGCCTCATCGGCCTGAAAGTCAGCCGGATCGTCTTCAATCTGCAGCCTCGGGAGCCCGCCGAGGTGCTCGGCCGCATCGAAGCCCTGGGAGAGTTGATCAGCGGCTGGCGCTAGACGAGCTTCATGTCCTCCCAGCCGCGGACCGCGTTGATCCTGGCGAGCGGCGCGCCCGCCAGCTCGGTGACGGCGATGGGACGCTCCGCGAGGCGGCCTTGAGCGATCAGTTCCTCCCGATAGGTGCCGGGCAGAAGACCGCAGGCAACCGGTGGGGTCCACCATCGTCCGTTGGTCTGGACGGCGAGATTGCCGATGGTGGTCTCCGTTATGTGACCATCGGGGTCGATCAAGATCACATCGTCCACGTCGCCGGCCCTCGCGCGAGCGTCTTCATAGATGAGGCGGTTGGTGGTCTTGTGATAGAGGAAGACGTCGGAGGGGTCGATCGGTACGGAGTCGACGACGGCCGCCACCGGAGCCGTCGGTAACAGATCGGCGACGGTCACCGAGATGCTGCCCGTCCGCGACACCGTCAGCCGCACCCGGGCCGGTCCGGACCTGTCGAGCACTGCCGTCCGCAAAGCCGCTCTCACCTCCGCCGGGTCGAGCGGTATGTCGAAATAGCCCGCCGAGGCCCCCAGCCGATCGAGGTGCCGCTCCAGCAACCAGAAGCCCTCACTGGCGGTCCACCTGATCGTCTCGACCAGATCGAAGGCGGCGCTGCGCCGGGAGAGCACCGCGGCCTTGAGCAGCGCCTCCTCGTACTCCCCGGCCGGAGTGGAGTCGAAGGTTATGCCGCCCCCCGTCCCATACCACGCCCTGGCCTGGCGGCGATCGATCATGACCGTGCGGATGGCGACGTTGAAGGCCCATTGCGCTCCTCCGCCGGAATCCGGCCCGCCGAATCCGATCGCCCCGCAGTAGATGCCCCGGGGGCCGGCCTCGAGCTGTTCGATGATCTTCATAGTTGCCACCTTGGGGGCTCCGGTTATGGAGGCGCTGGGAAAGAGCGCGCCAAAGACCTGGCTCAGGCCCGTGCCGGGGCGCGGCTCCGCCTGCACCGTCGAAGTCAGCTGCCACACCGTGTCGTATTTCTCCGTGCTGAACAGGGCCGGCACGGTGACCGCGCCGACCCGGGCAATACGACCCAGGTCGTTGCGAATCATGTCCACGATCATCAGGTTCTCGGCACGGTCCTTCTCCGAAGCCTCGAGCAAGGCCCGCTGTTCCTCATCGTCGGGGGCCATGAGGCCGCGGCGGCGAGTTCCCTTCATCGGTCTGCACACGATCCGTCCGTGACGCCATTCGAAGAAGAGCTCGGGAGAGGCGGACACGGCCACAAACCGCCCGGTATCGATCAGCGCCCCGTAGCCGCAAGCCTGCGAATTGATGAGGTCTCCGTACAGGCCCTTGACCGATCCCTGAAAGCCGGCATCGAGCCGAAACGTGAAGTTGACCTGATAGGTGTCACCTTCTCGAATTCGGCGGCGGATCTCACTCACGGCCGCCGCGTGCTCAGAAGCCGAAAGGTGGCGCTCCCACCCCTCGAGAACGTAGCCGCCGGACGGCGGCGGGGGGGCCGCACCCCGCCCTCTGGCTACCCCGAACCAGGCGAGCGGCAGATCCTCGAATGCGGTCCGAGCCGCCGGCTTGACCTGCATCGCCCGGTCGAACTGCGGGGCAGCCTCGTAGGCGACGAACCCGGCCACCCACCGCCCGTCCCTGACGGCCGCCTCAGCCTTCGCGAGCACCTCCGCCACCTCGCTCGGCGTGTGGGCCTCGAGCACCCCGTCGAATTCATCCAGCATGAAGCTCCGGCGGCGGTGGGGGCGGAGATCATCGAATCGGGCGTAGACCACCCCCGGAGGGTAGAAGCGGGGAACCTGCCTCCCCTCCTCCCTCCCCTCTCGGAACCTGAGGTTATAGGTCCCGGAAACCGGTGCAAATAGCGTTAGGTTGCGGGGGGGATGCGGGCGATGGCCAGCACGTCATCGAGCGGAGTGTTCGCCAGGTCCCCCAGTTCCTGCACGTACTCGTATCCAAACCTTCCCTTGATGCACAGGTGACCGTGGGTCACGGAGTGGTCGCGAGGAGAGGTGACCTTGACGATCCGGTTGTCCTGGACGTGCAGATCGAGGTTGCAGCCCACGCCACAGTAAGAGCAGATCGTCCTGGTGACGGTCTGGCGTTGCTCCTCCCAGAGACCGGCTTTCCGCAACTCGTGCTCGGAACGGAACATGAGGGCGCCGGTCGGGCACACTCCGATGCAGTTCCCGCAAAAGACGCAGGCGCCTTCAGCCAAACCGACGTCGAACTCCGTGGAGATGCGGGCGTCAAAGCCCCGGCCTGCCACCGCAATGGCGAAGGTGTTCTGGGCGTCCTCCCCGCACGCCTCCACGCACTTGTAGCAGAGGATGCAACGCGAGTAGTCCCGCACGTAGAGGGTGTTGTCGATCTTGACCGGTTGATGGACGGTTGCGGCGCTCTCTCCCGTCAGCGGATGATGATGACCAGGGTGGCGGCGATCGCGATCGTCAGCCGGCGCCGCCGGGGGGCCAAACCGCTCGGGCCGGGCGTCGTATGTCTCCATCCACCGCTGTACGTCGGGACCGGCGAGGGACAGATCCACCGAGGAGCCGAGCAATTCGAACAGCAGCTTGCGCGCATGTCGCACCCGGTCGCTGTCCGTGTTAACGACCATGCCGCTTTCGACCCGCCGCGAGCACGACGGGACCAGGGTCCGGCTCCCCTCCACCTCGACGACGCAGACCCGGCAGACGTTCACCGGCGTCAGGGTCTCGAGGTAACAGAGGGTCGGCTGTTCGGCGCCCATGCCGTGGCACGCTTCGAGCAGGGTCATCTCCTCGGGTACCTCCAGGGCCACGCCGTTGATGGTCAGACTGATCATCCGGCCTCCCCCAGCATGCCGGCGGCTATGGCCGAGCGCACCACCGAAGCGGCGGTCTGGCCCAGTCCACATATCGATGCATCCCTCATGGCCCGGTCGATCTCCTCGATCAGGGCGGCCTCGACCCTCCCGTCGGCCCGGGCCACCGCCTCCTCCACCCGGACGGTCCCCACCCGGCACGGCACACACTGCCCGCAACTCTCATCTCGAAAGAACCGGGCGACCCTGAGCACCACGTCTCTCAGGTCACGGCCGATGTTGAAAAGCATGATCACGCCCGAGCCCAGGGAGACCCCGGCCGCCCGGGTGGCCTCAAAGGTCAGCGGCAGATCCAGCCGCTTCGGGTCGATGAAGGAGCCTGCGGCACCGCCCAGGAGAATGGCGGTGGTGACGCCGGCCGGGCCCCCGGCCAGTTCAATCAACTCTCCGAGGGTCGCCCCGAACTCGACCTCATACACCCCCGGATCGGCGATATCGCCCGAGAGACAGAACAGCTTGGTCCCGGTCGACTCGGCGGTCCCGATGGAGGCGAACGTCTCCCCCCCCTCGAGCACGATCCCCGGGACGTTGACGAGGGTCTCGACATTGTTGATGACAGTCGGGCGCCCGAACAGCCCGACCTGAACCGGGAAGGGGGGTTTTTGGCGGGGCTCGCCCCGAAGCCCTTCGATGGAGTTGAACAGCGCGGTCTCCTCACCGCAGATGTAGGCGCCCTGGCCCAGGCGGATTTCGATGTCGAAGTCAAACTCGCCGCCGAGGATGCCGGCGCCGAGCAGTCCCGCGGCCCGGGCCTGCTGCAGGGCCTCGCCCAGGAGGCGCCGGGCGAGGGGGTACTCCCCGCGGAGATAGAGGTAGCCCCGCTCGCACCCAGTGGCCCAACCGGCGATGGTCATCGCCTCGACCAGGGCAAAGGGGTCGCCTTCCATCATGACCCGGTCTTTGAAGGTGCCCGGTTCGGACTCGTCGGCGTTGCAGACCAGATAGCGCGGCGCCGGCTCCCGGGCGACCGCTTCCCACTTGACGCCGGCGGGGAAGGCGGCACCGCCGCGGCCCTTCAGACCCGAGTCCTTTACCTGCTGGATCACCCATTCCCGGCCGCGGCGCAGCGCCTGCTCCAGGGCCAGGTAGCCCTGGTTCTGGCGATAGGCCGCCAGTGAGGTGGGGTCCGTCTTTCCGACCCGGGCGAGGAGGCGCTGCCCCTCAACGCGGGGGGGCGGAGTGACAGTCGCGGCGCCGTGGAGGGCTGCCTCCACCAGGGTCGCGGTGGCGGGAGCCAACACCTGGTCGTCCTCGCCGGCCCGCTGCACGAACACGGCCGGGCGGCGGTCGCACTGACCGAGGCACGGGCTGGGGCTCAGGTCATCCCGACCCTCCAGGCCGGCCAGCAGCTCGAGCCCCCCGGCCTGGCGACAGGCGATGTCGTCACAGACATGAGCCACCCGGGGAGGCCGCGGTTCGGTCGAGAGCAGGGCGTAGAACGTGGCCACGCCATACGCCTCGGCCGGCGGGATCGAGAGCCGGCGGCAGATCTCGTTGAGCGCCCCGGGGCTCACCCATCCGAACTGGGCCTGCGTCGCCGCCAGGGCCGGGAGCAGCAGGTCCCGCTGGCCCCGGGCCGCTTCTCCCGCCAGCACCACCCGACCCGGCACGGCCACTCGCACCGTCTCCGGGAGGACCTGGTGGAGCAGGCTCCGTTCGGCGGCGGTGGGCTCGGCCGCCATGAAGCGGAGGTCCACTAGGCCCCCACCTTCTCCAACCGCACCGCGGTCGCCTTGAACTCGGCGGTCCCCGACTTGGGGTCCCAGGCCTCGATCGTGAGCCGGTTCACGTCGGCGGAATCGGTGTAGTGCACGGCCATGAAGACCAGGCCCTCGCGCAGACCCGGGTCGACCCGAGCGGGCACCTCGATCGATCCGCGCCGTGAGGAGACCCGCAGCATGTCGCCCTCGTCAACTCCGAGCCGTTCGGCATCCTCCGGAGACACGTCCAGGGTGCCCCCGATGCGGATCGGGGCGTCGTAACCACCGGACTGCACTCCGGTGTTGTAGGAGTCGAGGTGGCGCCCGGTCGTGAGGCGGTAGGGATAGTCGTGGGTGAGGCGATCTACCGGCGCCACCCACTCGGCAGGAATGAACGGCGCCGGGGGGCCCTGAATCGGGTCTTCCCACAGCCGCCAGTGGATGAACAGCTCACCGGGATGGTCCTCGTCGTAGCACGGCCACTGGATTCCCCCCAGATCCTCGAGGCGGCGGTAGCTCATCCCGGCATGCATGGGCGATACCCGGCGCAGCTCATCCCATGTCTGTTCGGCCGTGGGCCGACCCCAGTCCCTCCCCATCGCGGCCGCCAGCATCGCGATGATCTCCAGATCGGGACGGGCCTCCCCGGGCGGGTCCAGCGCCTTTCGTACCCGCTGGACCCGCCGTTCGCTCGAGGTCACCGTCCCCTCCGACTCGCACCAGTCAGCCGCCGCCGGCAGCACCACGTCGGCCATGGCCGCGGTCCGGGTCAGGAAGATGTCCTGGACGACCAGGAACTCGAGGCCGGCCAGCGCTTCCCGGGCGTGGTCGACGTCGGCTTCGGAGTCGGCCGGGTTCTCGCCGATGACGTACAGCCCCCGCATCATCCCGGCATGGCAGGCCTCGAACATCTGGGTGAGATGCCACCCCCGTTGGGGCGGAATCGAACCACCCCACAACCGCTCCACCCGGCCCCGGATCTGGTCGTCTTCGACGTCCTGAAAGCCGGGCAACTTGTTGGGGATGGCGCCCATGTCCCCGCCGCCTTGCACGTTGTTCTGGCCCCGCAGTGGCGCCAGGCCCGAGCCGTAACGGCCGACATGGCCGGTCAGCAGGGCAAGGCTGATCAGCGCGAGGACGTTATCGGTGGCGTTGTGATGTTCGGTGATGCCCAGCGTCCAGCAGATCTGGGCCTTGCCGGCGGTGGCATAGCTGATGGCCATCTCCTCGATCACTTCGCCGGGGATGCCGGTGATCTCGGTGGCCCGCTCCAACGGATACCGGGCCACCGTCTCCCGATAGGCGTCGAAGCCGGTGGTGGCCCGGGCTATGAATTCCTGGTGATGGAGGCCCCGGTCGATGATGACCTTGGCCATGGCATTGGCCAGGGCGATGTCGGACCCCACGTCGATCCCGAGCCAGACATCGGCCCATTTGGAGGAATCGCTGCGCCGGGGGTCGATGCAGTACAGGCGGGCGCCGTTGTGAATGCCCTTGAGAAGATGATGGAAGAAGATCGGGTGGGCAAAGCGCGCGTTGGAACCCCAGAGGAGGACGACGTCGGCGTGCTCGATCTCCTCATACGAACTAGTGCCGCCTCCTGCTCCGAACACTGCCGCCAGACCGGCGACGGAAGGAGCGTGTCAGGTGCGGTTGCAGCTGTCGATGTTGTTGGTGCCGAGGACCGTCCGGGCGAACTTCTGGGCCAGATAGTTGGTCTCGTTGGTGGCCTTGGAGCAGGAGAAGATCCCGAGGGCGTTGCCACCGTGGGCCGCCTTGATCGCTCCCAGGCCGGCGGCGGTCGCCGCGATCGCCTCGTCCCAGGAAGCGGGCTGCAACTGGCCGTCGCGGCGGATCAGCGGGGTGGTCAACCGGGTCATTCGCGCCATTCCGTTCACCTCCTTTCTGCCGCCAGTCAGGCGAATCTGAATGCAGACTACGTCGGTTTCCGGGGCCTATTGCATTAGGTTCGCGGTTAGGAGAGACCGACCACGTTGCCGTTGTCGTCGACGTCGATCTTGAGGTAGGAGGGGGTGGAGCCGAGGCAGGGCATGGTCCTCATCTCCCCCAGCAGCGGATAGATGAAACCCGCTCCCACCGAGGCCCGCACCTCCCGGACGGGAACCGTGAACCCGCTCGGGGCACCCTTCAGGTTGGGATCGTGGCTGATCGACAGATGGGTCTTGGCCATGCAGATGGGTAGATAGCCAAACCCCGCCTTCTCATAGCCATCGATCTGCTTTTGCGCGAGCGGCGAGTACTCGACCCCGTCGGCGCCATAGACGTCGCGGGCGATGATCTCGATCTTCTGGCGGATCCCCATGTTGA
>DATHSX010000408.1:0-1613 GCA_035463935.1 Acidimicrobiia bacterium
GCGACGGCGCTGCGGTCGATCACCGGGCCCATGTAGACGTCCTGCTGAAGAGGGTTGCCGACCTTGATAGCGTCGGTCCGTTCCACCAGTCGGTCGATGAACTGGTCGTACACCCGGCGATCCACGTAGACGCGGGAGTTAGCCGAGCACTTCTGGCCGCTGTAGCCGAAGGCTGCTCGCATCACCCCTTCGGCCGCCACGTCGAGATCGGCGGAGGCTGTGACGATGGCCGGGTTCTTGCCGCCCATCTCGCATACCGCGGGCTTGGGGAAGTCAGTGGCGAACCCTTTGTAGATTCCCATGCCCACGTCGTACGAACCGGTAAAGGTGATGCCGGCCACGTCAGGATGGCGGACCAGGATCGTGCCCACCCGGGAGCCGGGTCCCGTCACCACCTGCATGGCGCCCGCCGGGATGCCGGCCTCCCGTAGAACGCGGCCAAACTCGAGTCCGGTGAGGGCCCCGGCATTCGAAGGCTTCAACACGACAGTGTTGCCCGCCAGCAGCGCACCGATGGAGGGTCCGCCGGCCAGCGCCATCGGGAAGTTGAAAGGGGAGATGACCGCCCACACGCCGTAGGGCCGGAGAACAGAGCGGTTGTCCTCGGCCGCCGACAGCTTGGCCAAGGGAGTCACGAAGCCGTCGTGACGTTCCATCTGCTTGGAGTAGTACCGGAAGAATTCAACCGTTTCGGCCACGTCGCCGAGCGCCTCCAGGCGGTTCTTGCCGACCTCGATGGCGATCAGGGCGGCCAGGTCGAACTGCTCTGCCTCCATGAGATCGGCTGCCCCCCGCATGAGGGCCACTCGCTCCTGCCAGGGCAGGGCGGACCAGATGGGATAGAAGGCCCTCGCCGCGGCCACAGCATCATTGGCGTCCGCTTCGGTGGCCTGGGCGTAACGGCCGACGACGATCTCGGAGTCGATCGGCGACCGTTCCTCGTACAAGCCGTCGCCCCACCGCTCCTCTCCGTTGATCATGAAGGGGTGATCCATCCCGAGCCCGGCTCGGAGCTTCCCGACTGCCTCGTCAAAGGACCGGTTGAGCTCGTCGTTATCGGCCGACATGGTCGCGTAGGTGATCCTGGTAGTCATGGGCAAAACCTCCGGCGTCTGACGATACCTATCAGTCGGAAGCCGGCGCGCGGCAGTCGCCTGCTCTCAGCCGGTGGTGCGGCTCGCGGATGGCGGTTGGCCGCCCGTCGGGCGGAAGCGCGGAGGTCGGAAGGCGGAAGTAGCCTCTCGCCATGGACCGGACCGTCTTCCGCACCTGTCCACTGTGCGAGGCCACGTGCGGGCTGGAGATCGAAGTCGCCGAAGACCAGGTGCGCCGGATCCGGGGGGACCGCGCCCATGTGCTGTCGGGGGGCTTCATCTGTCCCAAGGGTTCCAGCCTCAAGCAGCTTCACGAGGATCCCGATCGCCTGCGGACTCCCCTGATCAAGGAGAACGGTGTCCACCGGTCCGCCTCGTGGGAGGAGGCTTTCTCCCTGATCGCCCACCGCTTCGACCAGATCGTGGCAGAGCGCGGGCGCTCCGCAGTGGCGATCTACGTGGGCAATCCCAACGTCCATCAACTCGACAACACTCTGGCGACGCGACCGCTGATCCGAG
>DATHSX010000409.1:0-2618 GCA_035463935.1 Acidimicrobiia bacterium
AAGTTCCTGCGCTCACCAGAGTCCGGTACAGATCGAGCATCACTTGCTTCTGCCGGGGCGACAGAATGGAGTCGGCCTCGATCGCGTCCACCACCGCGGGCGGAGTAGGCCCCTCCTCGATCAGCCCCGCCCGGGAATAGAGGCTCTCGGCCGAGATCGAAAGAGCCCTCGAGATTCGCTTGAGGATTTCGGCTGAGGGGTGCCTAATCCCTCTTTCGATCTGGCTCAGGTACGGGTTGGAGATCCCGGCCCGATCGGCCAGACGCCTGAGGGAGAGATCAGCCCGCTCCCGTTGCTGGCGGATGAACTGACCCACGTCCAAATGCCGCTCTCCGGGACTCGCTTGATCCCCGTGACCGTGCTTGCTCTGGCTCACGTTCTGCAGTATACAGCAAGCAGCTAACAATTGCAAGCGGTTTGCTAGCTGAATTGGCGGAAAATCGCCTCACCGGATTAGGGCTCGAGTAGCTCCCGGACGCGGTAGGAGCAATTGGTGGCGCCCTGGACCATGTGCGAGATCCTTTCGACACTCGCCCCCGGGAGCACCGCCCGGATGAAGTCGAGCTCGCTTCCGCAGGCCTGCCCGTAGCGGAGGGCGATGCCCAGGATGGCGCAATTGTGTTCGATGATCAGGAAGGAGCCGTCGGCCTCGACGACGGTCTCGGCCAGATAGCCGTCCTCGTCCAGGATCGAGGCCAGCTCGGCCATCTTGCCCGCAAAGTCCCTGCCGGCCAGCCTGGAGCGGGCGTTGTCGATCCGACGCTGGCGGCGTCGGGCGAAAACCTCGTCCACCAATTCGGGCCGGGCATCGCCCACGTACTCGAGCAGCTCATTGGTCAGTTCGGCATAGGCTCGGGGATAGAGGCCTTCGGCGGCTGTGGTCAGACGGTAGAGGTGGCGCGGGCGCCCCGGGCCTTGCCGCCGGGTGAGATAGGTCACCAGTCCGTCCTTTTGCAGCGCCGTCAGCTGTTGACGGACGGCCGAGATCGTCAGCCCGGTGGCACTGGCGAGCTGGTCGGCGCCCAGTTCGCCCTTCTTCTTGAGGAGGTCGAGCAGTTCGCGACGAGTGGCCGAGAAGGTGGCCAGGG
The DNA here is from genome assembly GCA_035463935.1 of Acidimicrobiia bacterium. GTDB lineage: Bacteria > Actinomycetota > Acidimicrobiia > Spongiisociales > ZC4RG35 > DATEEG01. The sequence goes on from DATHSX010000409.1 coordinate 1,089, forward strand.
CGGGGTGAACGGCGGTCTGCACGGCCACCAGATTACCGAAGCTGGGTCGATTAGATAGAAAACACAGAGTTTGCTGGTTTTATGATGGAACAGGCGCTACGCTCCCGGGCGTGGACCAGGAACGGGCGACGCGATGGCTGGAAGCGCTGGCGGGTGCATGGCGCAATCGCGACCCCGATGCGGTCGTGGGGCTGTTCTCCGATGGTGCCGTTTACCGAGCTCATCCCTTTCGGCCGCCCCTGCATGGTCGAGCGGCCATCGCCGAGTATTGGGCCGCCGCCACCGTCAACCTGGAGGGTATCGAAGTTCGTTTTGGAGATCCGATCGTGAGCGGCGATCGGGTCGCCGTGGAGTGGTGGGCCGTCTCCATCGAAGCCGGCAATCTCACGACCGACGCCGGGAGCCTCTTTCTTCGGTTCGGAGATGCCGGCTGTCAGGAGTTGCGCGAATACTGGAATGTTGCCCCGGGGGAGATCCCGGCGGCCGAAGGGTGGGGTGAATGATGCGGGTCGCAGTGGTCACCGGAGGGTCGCGCGGGTTGGGTTTGGCGCTGACCCGTGCCCTGGTCGCCCGGGGCTGGCAGGTGATCATCGACGCCCGCTCGCCGGCTGAGCTGGAGTCCGCGGCCGTCGGTCTCACCGGAGAGGGCCGGGTCATACCGGTCGCCGGCGATGTGGCCGATCCAGCCCATCGCCAGATGCTGGTGGCCGAAGTCGTTGCCCTAGGAGGGCTCGATCTGCTGGTCAACAACGCTTCCTTCCTGGGCCCCTCACCACAGCCGGCCCTCCGCGTCTATCCGCTCGAGGTCCTCCGTCGGGTGTTGGAGGTCAACACCGTGGCTCCACTGGCCCTCATCCAGCAGCTGCTGGCGCACCTGCGACCCGTGGGCGGTGTCATCATCAACATCAGTTCGGACGCAGCGGTCGAGGCTTATCCCGGTTGGGGGGGGTACGGGTCATCGAAGGCGGCCCTCGAGCAGCTGTCCAGAGTACTGGCTGCCGAACACCCCGACCTGCGCGTCTACTGGGTGGATCCGGGGGACATGAACACCACGATGCATCAGGAGGCGTACCCGGGCGAGGACATCTCCGACCGGCCTCTGCCGGACGAAAGCGTGCCTGGGCTCTTGGAACTGGCGGCCGGCCACAGACCCTCGGGCCGGTATAGGGCGAGGGCGATCGAGCCCGGCTCATGACGCATCTGGTCGACTTCGTATTGCCCGCCGAGTTGGAGGCGGGCTTTCCTCCCGAGGAAAAGGGGATACCCCGAGATCGGGTCCGCCTCATGGTCGGTCATCGCGTCAGCAACGAAATCCAGGACGATCTCTTTGCCTCGCTGCCCGGGCACCTCCGGGAGGGCGACGTGGTCGTCGTCAACAACTCCGCAACCATTCCCGCAGCCCTGCCCGCCAGTACCGCGTCGGGCGAAGGGGTGGTGGTCCATCTCTCCACCCAACTCGCCAGCGGGCGTTGGCTTGTCGAGGTGAGGACCCCGGCGGGGCTCGGGAGTGTGCCCCGACCGAATCTGGTG
>DATHSX010000410.1:0-3343 GCA_035463935.1 Acidimicrobiia bacterium
CGGCGGCGGCGCTGGCCCCGGTGGCAACTACCAAAAGCCCGTAGGCCACAAGCAAAGGACGGCGCCTCCCCCGACGATCCCCCCACACCGACAGCGCCACCGCGCCGAGGCTGGCCACCCGGGCCACTGCCAGCAGGGCACTCATGTCGGCCTCGCTCATCCCTAGTCCGGCCCGGGTGGCCGGGAGCCCGGCCGAGGGGTGAGCTTGCGAAAATCCCTGCACCACGCCCACCAGCCACATGGTGAGCGCCACCGCCCGGTCGTGGGGGTTGAAGCGCTCGAGGGGGAGGAGGATCCGGGGCAGTCTCAATGGTCCGGCTTTAAGGGTGGTCCGTTAACCGTGGGATGATGGTCGACCGCAACCGACGGAACCCTTCTCGATGGCCGACGCCTCACTATTCCTCCAGATGCTGATCGCCTTCGGTGGCGGGGTGATCTCTTTCCTTTCGCCCTGCGTCCTTCCGTTGCTTCCCGGCTATCTGTCGATGATGTCGGGCTACACCATCTCCGAACTGGAGGGCGCCACCTCCACCCGTCGCCTTCTCCGGGTGGTGCTCTTCTTCATCGGCGGCTTCACGCTGGTCTTCGCGGCCTTCGGGGCCACCGCCTCCACCATCGGTAGATATCTGGCCGCCAACCTGCCCACTGCCAGCCGGATTGCCGGGGGGGTGGTGGTGGTGTTCGGGATGCTGTTGGTGGTGCTGGCCCTCTCCGGCCGCGGCTTGGGTGTCTTTAACCGCGACCTCCGGCCTCAGGTCCGCCCCTCCCGGCTGGGGGCCTGGGCCCCGCCCGTGATGGGGGCGGCATTCGCGTTTGGCTGGACTCCCTGCATCGGTCCGATCCTGACGGTGGTTCTGACCACTGCCGCCACCCGGGAAACCCTGGGTCAAGGCGTCGTGCTGCTGGTCGCCTACGCGCTGGGCCTGGGCACGCCGTTTCTGCTGTCCGCCCTTGGTCTCCATCGCTTCTTTCTCCGGCTGCGGCCCCATCTCCGGCCGCTCAACATCGCCTCCGGGGTGGTCCTCACCGTATTCGGACTGGTCATGCTCACCGGGAACCTCAACCGGGTCGCCAGCTTCTTCAGCAACGTGATGGTGCGGATTCCGTTCCTCGAGAACCTGTCGTCGATCTGACATGCCCGATCCCCCTCTGAGCGAGTTCCTCGACCTGGCCGGTCGCTATCCGGTCGTCCCTGTCTTTGACACGGTCCTGGCCGACCGGGAAACCCCGGTGTCGGCCTTCGAGAAGCTGGTCGGGTCCGAGCCCGGGTTTCTGCTCGAATCGGTCGAGGGCGGGGAGCGCTGGGCGCAATGGTCGTTCCTCGGATGGGATCCCCTCTTCACGATGGTCTCCCGCAACGGGAAGGTCGAGGCGGAGATTCCCCTTCCGGAGGGCGATCCCCTCACGGTGCTGCAAAAAGTGGTGGAAGGACATGCCACGCCCGATCTGGCCGGACTGCCCCCGCTCCATTCCGGCCTGGTCGGATACCTCGGATATGACTGCGTGCGCTATATCGAGCGGCTGGCCGATCCGCCGATCGACGACCGCCGGCTCCCGGAGATGGTCTGGCAGGCCGTAGGGGCTCTGGCCGCGTTCGACCGCTTCGCCCAGACCATCACGCTGGTCCGCAACGTTCGCATCGGCCCCGACCCCGCCGGCCAGTACCGCGAGGCGGTGGCCGCCCTGGCCCGCGATACCCATCGGCTGGGACAGTCGCACCCCTACCGGGTGTCGAGACGGGAAGCCGATCCATCGCCCCCCGCCGTTGAATCGACCATGACCCGCGCTCGCTTCGAGCAGGCAGTGGCCGTCGCCAAGGAAGCGATTCTGCGCGGCGACGCCTTCCAGACGGTGCTTTCCCAGCGGCTCGAAACCGCCTACCCGGGCGATCCCCTTGCGGTTTACCGGGCCCTCCGTCTCGTCAATCCTTCCCCCTACCTGTTCTTCATCCGCCATCCCGACGTGGCCGTGGTGGGCTCCTCTCCGGAGTTGATGACCAGGGTCCGCGACGGGATGGTCTACTCGCGCCCGATCGCCGGCACCCGCCCCCGGGGAGCGACCGAGGAAGCCGACCGGCGCCTGGAGGAGGAGTTGCTGGCCGATCCCAAGGAGCGCGCCGAGCACGTCATGCTGATCGATCTGGCCCGCAACGACCTGGGCCGGGTGTGCGAGTTTGGCTCGGTGTTCGTGGATGACCTGATGGTGATCGAGCGTTATTCCCACGTGATGCACATCGTGTCCGGGGTGTCGGGGAAGCTGCGGTCGGGGATGGGCCCGGTCGACGTGCTGCGCGCCACCTTCCCCCACGGCACCGTGTCCGGGGCTCCGAAAGTCGCGGCGATGGAGATCATCGACCGGCTGGAGCCGGTGGCCCGGGGGCCTTACGCCGGGGCAGTGGGCTATCTCGATTTCTCCGGGAACGTCGATACCGCCATCTGCTTGCGCACGGTGGTCATCGCCAAGGGGAAGGCCTGGGTGCAGGCGGGGGCAGGGATCGTGGCCGATTCCGATCCTGGCGCCGAGTACCAGGAAACCATGAACAAGGCTGCTGCTGCCCTCCAGGCGGTGGCCCTGGCGCCCCATGTCTGAGCGGCCTTCGGAGCTTAGGCAGATCAGAGGCACCCACGAACTGGTCGTCGTGGAAGGACCGCACACCCGGCGCTTTCTCAACGATCTCCTCAGTCAGGAGTTGGCCGGGATTCGACCCGACGAAGCGGTCCGGTCGTTCTTGCTTGCTCCCCCGGGAAAGCTGCGGGCGTTGCTCTGGGTGTATGGGCGGGAGGAGCGCATTGGCCTCATCGCCGACGCCGGGGTGGGCGAGCAGGTGGTCGACGATCTGACCCATTACAAGATTCGAGTCAAGGCGACGATCAATCGGCCGGTTCCGGTGACCACGGTGGTCGGCTCTCTGCCGGCCGGGGCGGTGGCCGCCGCCATGGGCGCGGTGGTCCGCGGCTTTGTCGAGGGTGACGTTTCGGCCCCGCTGATGACCGTGGACCAGTGGAACTCGCTTCGCATCGATGCCGGGGAACCGGTGATGGGCGTGGATGTGGACGAGAGGACCATCCCCCAGGAGAGCGGCTTGGTCGACGAGTCGGTTTCTTTCACCAAGGGGTGCTATCTCGGCCAGGAACTGGTCGCCCGCATCGATAGCCGGGGCCACGTCAACCGACGGTTGCGGACCATCCGTCTGGTGCGCCGGGTCGAGGTACCGGCCGAGGTCGTATCGGCAGGGTCGGTGGTCGGCACCCTGACTTCGGTCGCCCCCGCCCTGGACGGGGACGGTTATGCCGGCTTGGCGATGATCAAAGCGACCGTGCAGCCGGACGCCGTGGCGACCGTG
>DATHSX010000411.1:0-6088 GCA_035463935.1 Acidimicrobiia bacterium
GAGGGATCAGAACCGCCGGCATGTCAAGCCGGCGGGCCAGAGCCGAGGCGTGCAACCCGCCGGCTCCGCCGAAGGCGAGCAGAGGCGCCTGTCGGGGATCGGCCCCCTGCTCGACCGACACGTTACGAATTGCTCTCTCCATCAGAGCGTCGACCACTTCGATGATGCCCGCGGCCACTTGATCGATCCCCAGTCCGAGCGTTGCCCCGACCCGGGCCAGGGCGTCGAGGGCCGCTTGAGCCCGCAGGACGATGCCACCGGCGATCTCGGCCTCCGAGCCCAGCCGCCCCGCCGCCAGATTGGCATCGGTGACGGTGGGAGCGCGTCCGCCCTGGCCGTAGGAGGCAGGCCCGGGACGAGCACCGGCGCTTTGCGGACCTACTCGCAGGGCCAGACCCGGATCGGCCCAGCCCAGGCTGCCTCCTCCCGCCCCGATCGTGTGGACGGCGACCGAGGGGAGCCGGCAGACAATTCCTGCGATCGACCGCTCTGCTCCCACTTCGGGGCGGCCGTCTTCGATGCGGCACACGTCGGTGCTGGTCCCCCCCATATCGAGCGAGATGACCCGGCGCCAGCCGTGGGCCGAGCCGCAGGCGGCGGCCGCCACCACGCCCGCGGCCGGACCCGAAACCACGATCGAGGCCGCCAGCTCGGCGGCCGCCGGGATCGAGGTCAGGCCGCCGCTCGACCGCATGACCAGCACGCGCTCGACCAGACCCGCCAACCCACCCTGCAATGCGTTCAGATAGGCCGACACCGGCGGCCGGAGATAGGCGTTGAGGACTGCCGTCGATATGCGCTCGTACTCCCGGAACTCGCCGCTAACCCGGTGCGACACGGTGATGGGGACCGAGGAAAAGAGCCTCCCCACTTCCCGGGCCAAGGCCGCCTCGAGCGCACCATCCCGGTAGGACTGCAGGAGAGCGATGGCGATCGACTCCGGCTCCGAGCCCACCAGCAGGTTTCCGAGGTCGACGTCCGGCTCCCAGCCAAAACGGCGATCCCGATCAACCAGTGGAGGAGGCCGATCGGCGAACGGGTCGTAGAGGGAAGGTCGATCCTGGCGGCCGATCTCGATCAGATCCTCGAATCCGGAGTTCGTGATCAGAATCGTGCGGGCACCTCTCCGCTCGAGCAGGGCGTTGGTGGCGACGGTGGTGCCATGCAGGAGGACCCCGTCGGGCTCGGATCCAGTCACGAGGCGGGTCCCGGCTGCCACCGCCTCGCTCTGGTTCGGCGTGCTGGGCAGCTTGGCGGTGGTGAGGTGGTCGCCGTCCCATCGGACCAGGTCGGTGAAGGTGCCCCCCACGTCGACGCCGATGGTCACGAAGCAGCCACCGCGCGCCTTCTCGTGAGCCAGGACGGTTGGTTTACGAACCTTCCAGCTGATAAAAAAGCGGGTGTGATGATCACAGTGGATCCGACGCCGAACCCGAACGCAGTGAAATTCTCGGTGGGAAGACCCGTGGGGGGTCCGGCCACGTTTGTTCCCGGCAAGCCGGTGGACGATCCGATGGCGGCCGCTCTCCTGGGGTTGGCGGGGGTGACCAGCGTCTTCATGACCGCCGACTTCGTGACGATTTCCAAAAGCCCGGACGCCGATTGGGAACAGATAGTGCCGCCAGCCCGCCAGATCCTAGAAGATCGCTTTGGAGCCGAGGACGGAACCGGTTCCGACGCTTAGGGAACCCCTGGAACGATCGCCCGCTCGAGGCGATTGCCGTCGGCGTCGAACCAGACGACTAGGGGCCAGACGATCCCGGCGAGGTCCGTGAAACCCGCCACCACCCGCCAGTCCTCACCCACCCGGCTTCCCGAGAGCGACTCGCCCCCGAGCGCAGCCAGGGCGGAGACCACCTGAGACGGGACCTCGTCCTCGCTCCAGGCCGGAGCCGGAACCCACCGGGGAGGTTCGGCCAGAGCGGGAAGGTCGCGCAACGACCAACCGTCGGTGGTCCAGGCCAGGTCGACAAGTATCGCCGCAGGAGGGAGGCGGACGTAGGGCTCGCCGGCTTCGGCGCCGAGACGTCGCACCACCACCAGCACCCGGTAGGTGGCCGGACCGATCTCGACCGCTGACATCGCCCGGGTCGACTCGACGAACGAGCGCTGGCCTTCTGCGGCGATCGGAGTCGCCGAGCCCGGGGGAAGCTCCCGCTCCAAGTGAGCGATGCGCTCGGGTCCCCCGTCCACGGTGAAGAAGTCCGCGGCAACCCACTCGGCCATCGCGGCCGCCTCGCCCGCCAGAGTCTCCGGTGCCACCGCCATCAAATCGGCCTCCGACCAGACCCGACTGCGGTCCGTTGTCACCGTGTCGACCGTGGTGGGGGTGGAGGCGGCAGGGATCGTCGGATCCGGCGGCGCGGTGGGGGTCGGGGCGAGCGCCCCTGCGGGAGCGACCTCGGGTCGATCCGGCGCCTGTCCCAGGCTGCGTACCAGGGCCGCTACCAGTCCCGCCACCAAAATCGTCGCGGCCAGGGCGTAGATCAGCCGCCGGTGATCGGGGCGTTCCTGCAGGTGCTCCCAGGGGATGTGCTCGAACTGCTCGTCCCGATCGGGACCGGGATTGGAAGGCATGGCCACGGAACCGAACATATGGGACGCGCCCATCGCCTTCAAGAGGGTTGCCCGTCCGGGCGAGGGCCGCGCGGGGGTCGTCGGGTCACCTTCGGCGGACCCGGGGCAGGACTAGCCTGGCCCGACTCAACTCGAAAAGACCCAAAATGACTACGAACTACGACCCCAAGCCGGGCCGCTGGATGTTGCCGCTGGTAGTGCTGGCGATGGTGGCTTTCACGTATCTCTTCGTGCGGGAACTGCCGTCGGCGGCCTCGGCCGAAGAGAACGGGGACGGCACCACCGAGACGACCGGGGCAGTGACGACCACCACCGCCGCAGATGGCACCGCAACCACCACGACCACGGCCATCGAAGTCGACGAGGCCACCATGGCCTATCTCGACACCCTGCCCGGGTTCCAGACCCGGCTCACCGACCTGCAGACCCAGCTGGGCGCCGCCAACGGCGGTTGGGACGCCGATCCCCGGACGATCAGCTACGACCAGGCCCAGGAGTCATTCGTGGCCGTGGCCGAGGGAACCGCGGGCCTAGTCGCGGAGATCCAGGCCGTGACGCCGCCCGAGGCGCTGGCCGACGCCCACAACTCGGTGGTGGCGGCCGCCCAGCAGGCGGCCGATGCCGCCAGCCGGGCGCTGGCCGGGCTGCGAGCCCCGGCCCCGGACACCGGAGAGGGTCGACGGACCGCCGTCAACGACTTCGATGTCGCTGTGGCGGCCTTTGCCGACGCCGTTGCCGCCGTGGGCACGGCTGCCACCGGCGGCTGACCTCAGGTGCCGGTCGAGATAAGGTCGGCCACCCCGGCCGAGGGCCGCGACTTCCGGTCGGTGTTGAATCGGAACTTCGGCTACGACGCCAAGCCCGAGGGAGAGGAGGGCTTTCTCCGTCTCTGGGACCCGGAGCGGTCGGTGTGCGCGTACGAGGATGGCGCCATGGTCGCCACCGCGGGAGCGTTCTCCCTGCAGCTGACCGTGCCCGGCGGAGTGGTGCCCACCGGGGGGACCACGATGGTGTCGGTAGCACCGACCCATCGCCGGCAGGGACTGTTGCGCCGGATGCTGCAAGCCCATCTCCGGGATGTATCCGAGCGGGGGGAGCCGCTGGCCGCGCTGTGGGCCTCAGAGTCGTCGATCTACGGGCGCTTTGGCTACGGGGTGGCGGCCCAGGAAGCCGATCTGACCATCCCGACCGACCGCATCGGCTTCCATCGATTGGCGCCGGAACCCGCCCGGGCGCGCCTCCTGACCGACGATGAGGCCAGATCGAAGATTCCCGTTCTCTACGACAAGGTGCGGCCGTCCTGGCCCGGCTTTTACGAGCGGAGCGACGCGTGGTGGCAGGAACGATGGTTCACCGACCGGCCCAACGGGCGCGAGGGAGCCAGTTCGCGCCGCTTCGCGATGACGGTCAACGACGACGGATATGTCATCTATCGCCAGAAACCGCAGTGGGAGGCGGGCACCGCCCAGGGTGAGTTGGTCGTGCTCGACCTCCTCGGAACCAGCCCCGAATCATGGGCGGGCCTCTGGGCCTTCGTGCTCAACCACGACCTCACCGCCACCGTCAAGGCGCCGCTGCGCTCACCCACCGATCCCATCCAGGACTTCCTGGCGGCCCCCCGCCGCATCCTCCAGAGGCGGACAGACTCCATCTGGATCAGGGTCCACGACCCGGCCCGGGCGCTGGCCGCACGTTCCTATCAGTCCGAGGGCCACCTGGTGCTCGAACTGATCGACCGCTTCCTCGACCGGACCGTGACCGTGGAACTCGAGGCTGGCCCGGACGGCGCCACCTGCGCACCAACCGATCGCCCCGCCGACCTGGTTTTCGATATCGAAGACCTGGGCGCCTGCTACCTGGGGTGGTCTCGCTTCCGAAGCCTGGCCCGGGCGGGACGGGTGGGCGGAGACCGGGCGGCCCTGGCCCTGGCCGATCAGATGTTCTCCTGGGATCCTCAGCCCTGGTGCCCGGAGATCTTCTAAGAGTCCGCTCGTTCGCTCAATTTCGGGTGACCGCGATCACGGTGACGTCGTCCTCCTGTTCACGGTCGGGACCCGAGAACGCCTGCTGCGCCCTCAACAGGACAGGGATCACATCGCTGCCTGGCACGGAGAGGGCATCGGACAATCCCTTGAAGCCGAACATCGCCCCGCCCGGGCTGTGGGCTTCGGTGATCCCGTCCGAGGTGAACACCAGCACATCGCCGGGTTCGAGCGAGGTGGCGGCCTCCTCATAATCCATCCCGTTGAGCAGGCCCAGGGGCATTCCCCGCGCCCGCACCTGAGCCGCGACCCCTTCGGTTCTGCGGACGGGCGGGTTGTGCCCGGCGTTGGCGAACCGGAATGCCCCGCTGGCCGGTTGGAGGATCCCGTAGAGGCAGGTGATGAACATCCCGGCGGGAATGTCTCCGACGAGCAGTTCGTTGGCCCGGCGGAGCACCTCCCCCGGCGCCAGATCGCGCGCGCCGAGGGCGATACCCCGCAGCACGGTCCGGCACGAGGCCATCACCAAGGCGGCCGGCATACCCTTGTCGGTGACGTCGCCCACCGCCAACCCCACCCGTCCCTCACCCAGGTCGTAGAAGTCGTAGAAATCCCCCCCGACCTCCCGGGCCGGTTCGTAGAAGACCTCGAAGCACCAGCCTTCGGGTTGAGGGACCTGGCGGGGCAGCAGCTCTCGCTGGATGCGGCGAGCAACGTTCAGTTCCTGCTCGTAGCGCTCCCGGTGCACGCGGTCGGATTCCTGGCGTTCCACCAACTCGACCATGCGCAGGGCCGGCCCCACCCGCTCGGAGACCCGGGCCAGGAACTGGAGCTCGAGGCCCCGATAGGGCACTCCCGACTTGCGGGCACCCAACGTGATCGCGCCGACCATCCGCTCGTTGGACCGGATGGGGACGGCGACCGCCACCCCTGGGAGGGGGTCGAGGACAGGATCACGGCTGGGCAGCCGATCGAGGATCCTTGCCGGAATTTGTCCGGCCGGATAGAGGTCATACCACTCCGGCTGGAGGGTGGCATCCAGGAGCTGCAGCACTTCCTGACGGAGGACAACGCCATCGACAACATCGCCAAGCCGGGCCGCCAGCTGCTCGAGAGACCGCTCCGCATCGAACTTCTCGCGGTAGAAGCGGCGATCGACGGCGCGCTGCAGCCGGCGACGGAGGGGTTGCAGGCCAGTCGCCATGACGGTTCCGGTCACTACCCCCGCAATCGCTGCCGCCTGGCCCACCCGCTCACCGGTGACTTCTTGGCCCAACACTCCCCCGGCCGCGGCGGCGGTCAGCCAGGTTACGGCCAGAAAGACCAGCGTCACGATGCCGGTGAGAGATCCATAGACCAACGCCCGGTTGACCAGGAGGTCGATCTCGAACAAGCGGTAACGAACCACCGCCAGCACGATGGAGATGGGAAGGGTGAACACTGCCCCGGTGAGCAGGAGCAGTGTGTTGATGCCGTACAGCGCCTGCAGCCGGGGAGTGGCCAGCACCAGTCCGAAGGCGTCGGAGCCA
>DATHSX010000412.1:0-3729 GCA_035463935.1 Acidimicrobiia bacterium
AGAGGGTGAAGGTGACAAAGATGATGCTGCGTAGCGCCTCGCCGCCACCCAGCGCTCCCACCCCCAGCGGCGCCCCGCCGAGCAGGAGCTGGGAGGCGGAGCTGCCGAGGACGTAACTGGCGAGGAAACCCCGGGCCCGGGTTGGCTCCACCCCCGCCATCGTCTCCCGGTCGATCCGCCAGGGCCGGACCAGGAGGATGCACAGCGGGGCGGCCACCATCGCCCAGCCGAGGGCGATGGCGCTGGTAGAGACCCCGAGGAACACCACCGCGGCTCCCAAGCGAAACAAGCCCTCCAACGCCAGCACCACCCCGTATTCGGCGAAGCGGCGATGACCGGCCAGGATGCCCTTGCCGATCTGCATCCCGCCAAAGAGGACGGTGAGGGCCGCCGCCTGCAGTACAAAGGCGGGCTCGCCCGCAAAGAGGTGATCGTTGGTCAGGGCGACAAAGCCGCCGAGGGCGAGGGCGGTCGCGGCGATGACCACCGCCAGGACCTTCCCATCGTCGGCCAGGATTCGGCGCCCCCGGCTCACTTCCCGGGTAACGAACTGCTCGAGGGGGATGAGCACGACGGTGGCCACGATGAAGAAGACGGTCCAGAGCAGCGCCACCGGGGCGAAGGCCGTGGTGCCGAGCCGTCGCCCCCCCAGCACCTGGAAGAGGTAGGCCAGCACCGCCCCGGCGAGGCTGCCGGCGATCATCCGGGCGGTGCCGGGCGCCCGCAACCCGCGCGGAGAGTCGGTCTGCGGTGGCTGGGGGAGGTTCACGCCGGAGTCCTGGATCTGTCTAGAGCGCGTTTGTGCGGCGACCATCCTGGCAGTCATCGGCACGCCCGGCCCCGGACTGCAGTTACAAGCGGATCAGCCGGGCGAGAAACGAAGCCATCTGCTCCCGGGCCACCGGGTTAGCCGGTGAGTAGACCCCGGGGCCGGTGCCGGCGGTGATGCCCAGGGCGGCGATCTGGTTGATGGCCGTCACCGCTTCCGCCGAAAGCCCCCCGAGATCCGAGAACCCGAAGTCGGCCGCGGCCGGCGCGGCCCTGCCGGTCACGCCGTACAGCCTCATCAAGAACAGCGCCATCTGCCAGCGGCTGACCGCCGAATAGGGGTCGAAGGTGGTGGGCGAGGTGCCGGCGGTGATACCCAGCAGACGCACCTGGTTGATCGCCGTGACCGCCTCGGTCGAGAGGCCGCCGAGATCGGCAAAGCCCTGATCGGCCCCGGCCGGCAAAACCACCCCGAGGGTCGTGGCGGTGCGGGCGAGGAAGATCGCCATCTGCCATCTGGTCACGCTGGCCGCGGGCGAGTAGACCCCGGGCCCGGTCCCGGCGGTGATGCCGAGGGCGGCGATGCAGTTGATGTCGTCGTAGTGAGGGCTGGTCACGCCGACGTCGCTGAAGCCGGCGGCCGGTGCCGTGCCGGCGCAGATCGCCACCCCCACCCCGCCCCCGCCGTCGACCGAATAAGCGGTCGATCGCAGCCCGAGCGAGTTGCGGAAGGTCCGGCCTCCGCGGGTGATCACGGTCTGTTGACCATTGAGGGTGCCGGCGATCGCCACCTCGCTGACCGTCCCTGACAGGTTCCTCCCGGTCACCTCCACGCCGGTAACGGTTTCCAACCCGACCGCCGTAGCGACCTGGGCGGCGGTGAAGGTCCGGGTCCAACTGGCGAACGGATTCTGTGCCTCGGGCGCGATCGACCAGGGATCGGTGGTCGGAATCAGGTAGGGCAGCGGGGTGGTGTGGCCCAGGCCTTCGACGTTGCTGTCGGTATGCCCGCCGGTGGAACTGGCGTAATAGGCGATGATCAACTGACTGTCCGGCGCCTGCGGGTGCGTGATCACCTGGCCGGTGGTGGCCTGCACCGCCCCAACCCAGTTGGGACCGAAGACGTCAGCCTCCTTCGACCACCCGACGTAGGCCTGATCGACCACCGAGCTGTACAGCTGACACCAGCATTGCGCCCGGCGGGCCGGGTCGAGCGCCTCCTCGGGTCCGTAGCGGAGAGCCTGACGGAGGCCGTAGGTGCGGGCGGCGAGCACCTGGGCCTGCAGGGCCTGGGGATGCCAATCCGAGGGCATTTCCCCCAGCCCGTAGAGGTAGTCGTCGATCGCCATCTCCACGATCACGTGGAATCCCTCTCCCGCGGGCCGGATGCGGATCGTGCCTCGAGCGTACGTGCGCCCATTGTCGGCCGAAAAGATCCGGGTGCCGGTGGCGAAGTCCCAGGTGATGGCCGCCTGACACGTCCCGGGGTTGCCCACCGCCACCCCGCCCCGGAAGAACTGGCACGCCCCGCCTCCCAGCGCCCGGAACTCCCACGCCTCACCGGTCTGGGCGAACTGGGTGGGGCAGGTTCCTTCCCCGTCGTTGGCCTTGCAGAGGCCGGCCGGACCAGGGCCGTCGACCCGGAAGTTGAAGGAGGTGCGGTTTTGCAGGATTCCGATCCAGAGCGGATCCGGATCGGTGAGAAGGAAGCTCGAGGGCGATAGCACCGAGGTTATGGGTTGGACGGTGGTGCCGGCGTAGTAGTACGCGGTGATCTGGGAGGCGGTGTAGCCCGACGCGGCCATCGCCCGGGCCCCGTACTGGGACATCCCCACCATGTGACCCCACCCGGCCCCGTCGACCACGAAGCTCGGCTCGGTCGTCTGGGCGGCCGCCGGAGCGGACGGGACCAGTGCTCCCAGCAATGCCAGGACCACCGTCAGATGTCTCAGTCGCATGTGGCTCCCTCGAGGATCCGGCCGGACGCGGCCAAACCGCCTAATCGCCAGCGTGTTGTGGGGTGATCTCCCCTGACTCCTCCGTTGACTCTAGGACCGGACCGCCCGAATGGCCAAGCTTTCCGGCCAGGTAGAGCCCGGCCGCAAACCACCAGGTGGGCTCGAACAACACGGTCTGAGTCATGGCCGGGAGAAAGCTCGCCACCAGTGCCAGGGCTCCCACCAGCCCGGCCCCGGAGGAGACGATCACGCCGATCAGGACGGCGAAGGCCCCGACGCCGATCAAGCCGGTTTCGGCCCCCAGCTCCAGCAGAAGGTTGTGGGGTTCCTGGCGGGCCGTGTTGGTTTCCCAGCCGACACCCAGACCGACTCCGGTCAGCGGATCAGACTGGAACATCTCCCAATACTCGGGCCAGACGTCGGCCCGTTGCTCGGATTCGGCGAAGGCGTCCTCGAAGGCCTCGGACCCCTCGAACAGCCCGGTCAGATCGGCCAGGAAGTCCCAACCCTGCTGAAATCGAAAAGCAAACTGGATGTCGAGATCGCCTCCGACGTCTTTGGCGTCGATCAGGAACAAGACGGTGAGGAGAACAACCACCGTCAGGGCGGCGGCGGCGAGCCGTTTCCATAGCTCCCGGGCCGGGGCGATGCGCCTTCGGGTCAGGAGCAAGCCGGTGACCACCACGGCGATGAGCAGCCCTATCCAGCCGGTGCGGGAGAAGGCCATCACCACTGCCAACCACAGGCCGCCGAGGAGGAGGCCGTCGAGCCACCCGCGACCGGTTCCCTTCCCGGTCAGCGAGGCATAAAGGGCCAGGGTCGACCAGAGCACCCCCCAGGCGGCGCCGTAGCCGGGGTCCTGATGCCAGTTGGAGAGGGCCAGGAAGTGGGAGAGCAGGTAGGCCGGCTTGCCCACCTTGTCGATGAGGGGCAGGTCGTAACCCACCGCTCCGGTGAGGTAGTTGATGACGTCGTTGCCGAAGACCCCCACCAGCGCCACCGA